>JBBRAW010000009.1:0-57466 GCA_038206385.1 Bacteroidia bacterium
GAAGTTTGAAATTTTATTGATGAGCTAGGTTATGCTATCAATGTTGGTCTACTGTTAGTGCTTTTGAGAGATTAAAAGTTTCAAGGTATTCAAAAAATATTTTTAGTTATAAAAAAAGCTAATTCGTTTTACTAAAAAAAATAGGTGTTATAATGCTATCTCGTCTTTAAATTTCCACAAATGACGACAAGCTAAACTTCTATAAGGTTGCCATCTTTCTGAAATTACATTCATTTCTTTGTGTAAATCCTTACCTTTAGATTCAAGATGATAATGTTTTTTTATTGCATTCTGTATAACTAAATCATCAACAGGAAAAACATCAGAACGATTTAAGCTAAACATCAAAATCATTTCGGCAGTCCACCTACCAACACCTTTTATTTCGGTTAGATATTCTACTAAATCATCATTACTCTTTCTGTAAAGACTTTTATAGCTTAGTGTTTTCTCTTTTGAAAAAGTAGCAATATTCTTTAGATATCCTGCTTTTTGATATGATAATCCTACAGCACGTAATTGATCATCATGCAGTTTTAAAATTAATTCTGGATGTGGAACTTTATTAGGAAAAAGGGAAATGAATCTCGAATAAATAGTATCTGCTGCTTTCACCGATAATTGTTGACTCACAATCGATGTCAGCAAAGAAGTATATAAATCTTTTGAAGCTACCGGATCTAATTTACCAGTAGCTTTTATAATTTTTTTTAAAATAGGGTCTTTTCTTAATGTACGATACGCATCTTCAACCGACCATTTCATATTTCAGTACTAATTTTTAATTAGCAGAATCTTTTAATATCCTTAAGTTACGAGGAAAATAATTATTCACTCTACTACTTAATACTTTTACCCATCCCATTGGAGAAGATTCAAAATTTGCAGTATACCATCCAGGTTGAAATGAGGATGTAGGAATGCTATCACATTTTAAAAAACGTATTGCATCATCTTCGTTAAGCGTTAATGAATGTAAATCATTTCTTAAATACAAACTCAATGCAAGATCATGTGCCGGTATTAAATCTTTTCCTTTTAAAGTGCCAATACAAATTCCTGCTTGTCGAATATATAATGAGGAAGCAATAAGATTATAATCTTTAATGGCAGGTTTCGGAATGGCGTATAAATTTTCTTTTACTAAATAGGGTTCGAAGTATTCTGGAGATTCTAAATATTCTTCTATGTATTCTTTATAGATTGTACTTGGTTTAAAAGTGTTTTTGGAAGCATGAGAATCTATTGGAATACCTTTCTTTTTTAGAGCAGCAATATAAAATCCTTCACCTTTCACTTTGTGAGGATAACATTGAATTCCAAATTTTGTTACTGTACTATTAAAACCAATATCTGAAAGATCAACTAATTCTAAATCATATTTTGCAATCGCTTTTTCTATTTGCAAATCATTTTCACTCGGCTCAAAAGTACAAGTGCTATAAATAATATGTCCACCAGGTTTTAACGAAGGAAGTATTTCTCGAATAATAGTTTCCTGACGTGTTACGCATCGATCCACATTATCAGTACTCCATTCATTGATTGCAAGTTTGTCTTTTCTAAACAACCCTTCACCGCTACAAGGTGCATCAATAACGATGACATCGAAGAATTCTTCCAAACGTGAAAAATCAGAAGCTTGATTTTGTGTTACGATAACATTAGGGTATCCCCATTTCACAAGGTTTTGTTGAAGTATTGTATTCCTTCCTGGTATAATTTCATTGCTGATAAGTAAACTATCCATGCCAATTAAACTAAGTAAGTGTGTCGACTTTCCACCAGGTGCTGCGCAAAGGTCTAAAATTTTAACAGGTGTATTTTCCTTATTAATAATTTTATATACCTGTTCAAGAAACATTGAACTTGCTTCTTGTACATAATAGCAACCCGCATGAAAAAGTGGGTCAAATGTAAAGGAAGGGCGTTGCGGTAAATAACGACCATCAACACACCATGGAATTAATTCATCATTATTAAATTGATCAGACTTTTTCTCTGGATGTAATCGAATAGAAGTTGGATGCGTTGCTTTTAAACTTTCAATAAAAGAAGGGTATTCATCACCTAATTGCAATTGCATTTTATCTAGAAATGCTTGAGGAAGATTTATTGTCATTGTTACGAAGCTATGAATAATACATTGGTATTCCTATTAATTTGAGTTTTCCAAGTGAAATTATAATGCCTTGTAATAATTTGATTTGTAGTTAGTTAATTTATTGAATAATTCATTTTTTCAATCCGCTAATTGAAGTTCATTTTCATGCTAATTTTTTACGCATTTTTTTTACTGAGAATGGATAAATATATCGTTACATTTGCAAACTGTTTGTAAAGTCAACTATTATTATGACAAGAGTCAAAGAAATTTCTAAAGATTGGATGCCATTAGGTACCACCATGGCGATGATTGCGAAACAATACTTTGGCGTGCTAACTAATAAATTAGAAAGCACAAAAATTGATCGTTATTTTTCAGTCATACTTGCTATTCATCATTCTGGAATACAAGTAAGTCAACAATGCATTGCGAATAAATTAATGATCGATAAAGCTTCGATGGTTCGGATTTTAGATTACCTATTGAAGTTGGAATTGATTACCAAAGAAATCAATCCGGAGAATAGGAGGGAATATCAATTATCGCTAACGCTTAAATCTATTAAATTAATTCCTGAAATTGAAGCAGCTATTGCTTCGTTACACAAACAGTTGTTAAAGGGATTAAATAATGATGAGAAACTTATGTTTTATTCAGTACTCGATAAAATGATGGTCGGTTTAAATAGTTTGCCATCTAATAATTATTCAGTTGTAATTAAGCCAATAAAAAAAATTAGTAAGCATGAAAAATAATCGAGGATTTATTTATTTAATTTTATTGATAATCGTTTTGTTAATCGCAAAGTATTTTTTCTTTCCTTCTGGTGATGGCATAACTTCAACTGGTGCTTCTTTGACAAAAGATATCCCGAATAATGTAGAAGGTTTTATTGTTCACCCATCAGTAATAAATAATCGAATTTCAGTAACAGGTACTGTAACTGCAAATGAGATGGTGGAATTACGTCCTGAAATAGCAGGTAAAATTGCATACTTATCAATTCGTGAAGGTAAATCCATCCAACAAGGAGAGCTCCTCGTTAAATTAGTGGATGATGATTTAAAAGCACAGTTAAAAAAGGTTGTTGCACAAGCTAAGCTAGCTAGTGATAAATTGCTACGACAAAAAGAATTATTTGCTATTCAAGGAGTAAGTAAGGAGGAATACGATGCTGCTGATAATGTAGTTCAATCGTTACTCGCTGATGCAGAAATATTAAAAGTGCAATTATCTCGTACAGAAATTAGAGCTCCATTTTCAGGCATTATTGGATTGAGAAATGTAAGTATGGGTAGTTATATTAATCAACAAAATGTTATTGCAACAATCCAACAAATCAATCCTGTTAAAATTGACTTTTCAATTCCTGAAAGATATTCACAGATATTGAAAGTGAATACTAAAATTGATTTTTTAATTGAAGGTTCTTCTAATAAGTTTACTGGAATTGTATATGCCATCGAGCCGCAAATTGATGCAGGCACGCGAACTTTAAAAGTTAGAGCGCGAGCAGAAAATGCGGATAATAAAATAACTCCTGGAGCATTTGCACGAATTGATATTTTATTAGATCAAATTAATGATGCATTAGTTGTACCTACTGAAGCTATTGTGCCTATTCTTAAAGGAACTCAAGTTTTTGTTTCAAAAGGAGGAATCGCAAATGCAGTTCCTGTTAAGATTGGTGTTCGTGAAGAAAAAACAGTACAAATTGTTGAAGGAATTTCTGTTGGGGATACACTCATTACAACGGGAATTATGTCGATACGACAAGGTTCTAAGTTAAAATTTTTATCAGTTAAATAGTTGCTTTTACAGCGCTCAAAATGAATTTATCTACAACAAGTATCAATCGACCAGTTCTTACGATAGTAATGAATTTGTTGATCGTTCTTTTCGGAGTAATTGGTTATAAATATTTGGGAGTTCGAGAGTTTCCATCTATTGATCCGCCTGTAATTACAGTGCGAACAAATTATTCAGGAGCTAATGCAGATGTGATTGAAGCACAGATTACGGAGCCACTTGAAAAAGCTATCAATGGAATCGCTGGTATTCGTTCAATATCATCGGCAAGTAATCAAGGTTCATCTGCAATCACTGTTGAATTTGATATTAGCATTAATATGGAAGCAGCTGCAAACGATGTGAGAGATAAAGTTTCGCAAGCAGTAAAAACATTACCACAAAATATTGATGGTTTGCCAACTGTAACAAAGTCGGATGCAAATTCAGATGCAATTATTTCCATGACATTGCAAAGTAATACTCGTAATGTTCTCGACTTAAGTGATTATGCAGAAAATGTTATTGCGGAGCGATTGCAAACAATTCCTGGTGTAAGTACAGTTCAAATATGGGGACAACGAAAGTATGCGATGCGTATTTGGATGGATCCTGATAAACTCTCTGCGTATGGATTAACACCGTTAGATATTAAACAAACGCTCGATAAAGAAAATGTAGAACTTCCTTCTGGAAAAATTTCTGGTGACAATACCGAATTGACAGTAAAAACAATGGGACGTTTGAAAACTGTTGAAGATTTTCAAAATCTTATTGTTAAAAGTGATAGTGGTAATGTGATTCATTTACGTGATATCGGTTATGCTACTTTAGGTGCAGAAAATGAAGAAACAATCTTAAAAGAATCAGGTGTTCCAATGATTGGATTGGGATTAGTTCCTCAGCCAGGTGCAAATTATATTGATATTTCTAATGAATTTTATAAACGTCTTGATCAATTAAAAAAAGATTTACCCAAAGATTTTAAAGTAGATATCGCTCTTGATAATACAAAGTTTATCAAAAAATCCATCTTCGAAGTTCAAGAAACTTTGCTCATTGCAATTATATTAGTAGTCATCATCATATTTTTATTCTTCCGTGATTGGGTAATAGCTTTCCGACCATTAATTGACATTCCTGTTTCATTGATTGGTTCATTTTTTATCATGTATATAATGGGTTATTCAATAAATGTTTTAACCTTATTGGCCATTGTTCTCGCCACAGGATTAGTTGTTGATGACGGAATTGTCGTCACTGAAAATATCTTTAAAAAGATTGAGGCTGGAATGTCGCCAAAAGAAGCTGCAATAAAAGGTTCGAATGAAATATTCTTTGCGGTTATTTCTACCTCTATAACTTTAGCAGTTGTATTTCTTCCTGTAATTTTTATGCAAGGATTTGTTGGCAGATTATTTCAAGAGTTTGGTGTTGTACTTGCAGGATCGGTTTTGATTTCAGCATTCGTTTCACTAACATTAACTCCCATGTTGAATGCATATCTTGTTCGTAAAGCGAATAAGAAAACAAAATTTTATATTGCTACTGAACCATTTTTCGAAAAACTAAATTCAAATTATTCTGAATTGCTTGAACGATTTTTGAAAGTAAAATGGATTTCATTTGTATTAATTGGAGTATGCTCAGTGATGATTTGGTTTTTTGGGAATAGTTTGAAATCAGAATTAGCACCATTGGATGATAGAAGTTGGATGCGTGTTATTGCAACTGCACCTGAAGGTGCTACTTACGAATACATGGACAACTATATTGATAAAATTACAAGTTTTATCATGGATTCTGTTCCAGAAAAAACCGTTTGTCTTTCTGTAACTGCGCCTAATTTTGCAGGTTCTGGATCACCGAATACTGGCTTTGTAAGATTAGTATTAAAAGATCCATCCGAAAGAAAAAGATCACAATCACAAATAGCACAATATGTTTCACAGCAAGCTAAAAGCTTTCCAGGTGCAAAAATTTTTATTACAGAACAGCAAACAATTTCTACTGGAGGATTTGGTGGATTACCAGTTCAATTTGTTATTCAAGCACCCAACTTTGAATCGTTAAAAGAAAAGATTCCTAAATTCATTGAAGAAGCAAATAAGAATAAAACATTTCAAGTTGTTGATGTGAATCTTAAATTTAATAAGCCCGAATTAAATCTTATTGTAAATCGTGAAAAGGCACAAGAGCTTGGAATTACAATTTCTGATGTTGCGCAAACTTTACAGTTGGCATTTAGTCCTCAACGAATGGCATATTTCAATATGAATGGTAAACAATATCAAGTGATAGGTCAATTTGAAAGAGCTTATCGCGATAAACCAATTGATTTAAAGTCGATTTATTTAAGAAACAAACGACAAGAATTAATTCAGTTGGATAATATTGTTAGTGTTGATGAGCAGAGTTCACCGCCTCAATTGTATCATTACAATCGATATATGTCTGCAACTGTTTCTGCAGGATTAGCTCCTGGTAAAACTATTGGAGATGGAATAACAGCTATGAATACGGTTGCAAAGAAAACATTAAATGATTCCTTCACGACTGCTCTCACTGGATCATCACGTGATTTCGCCGAAAGTACATCAAGTTTAGCATTCGCATTTTTATTAGCGCTTCTGTTGGTCTATTTAGTTTTATCAGCGCAGTTCGAAAGTTTTAGAGATCCATTAATAATTATGATTACAGTTCCTCTTGCATTGGCTGGAGCAGTTTTCTCGCTATGGTATTTTAATCAAACATTAAATATCTTTAGTGAAATAGGTATTATTATGTTGATAGGATTGGTGACAAAAAATGGAATTTTAATTGTTGAATTCGCAAACCAATTGCAAGAAAAAGGTATGATCAAAGCAATAGCAATTCAACAAGCTTCTGCTTCTCGTTTACGACCAATCTTAATGACAAGTCTTGCAACTGCTTTGGGTGCATTGCCAATTGCTGCTTCATTAGGAGCAGCATCAAAGAGTAGGATGGGGATGGGAATAGTCATTATTGGTGGATTAATGTTTTCACTCGTCTTAACTTTATTTGTAATACCAGCTATGTATTCTTATTTGGCTAAACAACGCAAATCGCATGAAGCATAAAATAAACCTTCGATTTTTATTGATATTAATTTGTTCGCTACAGATTACAAATTCATTTTCGCAATCAACTATTACTCTTCAAGCTGCAATTGATTCTGCTTTGCAAAATAATTTAGACATTCAAATTAGTAGAAATAATTCTAAAATTGCTTCGAATAATTCGAGTTTAGGTAACGCTGGAATTTTACCAAGGTTTGATGTTAACGGTGGATACAATTATGCAGTTAATACTTTGCGACAAGAAACATCAACAGGAATTGTTACTAATAAAGATGGAGTAAATGCAGAAACATATAGTGGAAAGGCAGAACTAGGTTGGACGATTTTTGATGGCGCAAAAATGTTTGCAACACGTAAAAAATTGCAAACACTTCAACAAATTGGTGAGTTAGATGTAAAGAGACAAATTACAATGACTATTGCATCCGTGGCTGCTACTTATTTTGAATTAGTTCGCGAACAGCAATTGGTTCGGAAAAATTTAGCAACCTTTAATTTGTATGATGAACGAAAACGACTTGCAGATAGAAAATTAACGTTAGGAAATGCCGCTAAAACGGAATTGCTTCAAGCTAATGTAGATTATAATACACAAAAAAGTAATCTGTATACGCTCAAAAATAATTTGCGAAGTGCTCAGATTCGTTTGAATGAATTATTAGTGCATCCCTTAGATGAAACTTTAATTGCAGTCGATTCACTATCTCCTGATACTACTTTACAATTTGGAGATTATCTAAATAAATTGGAAAATGGAAATTTAGATTTACAAGAACAATTACTTTTAAGTGAAGTTTCGAATCAAGAATTGAAGGAAACAAAAGCAGGATTCTTCCCGCAACTTGATGTAAATGCGGCATACAATTATAATAACAATATTGCTACACAAGGATTTTATTTAAAAAATCAGGTCTATGGTCCTTCCGCAGGAATTGGATTAAAATGGAATATTTTTAATGGGAGCAATCAACAACGTCTAATAAAAAATGCAAAGTTGTCGCAGCAAAATGCACAATTGAATGTTAGTTTAATTAAACAAACGGTAAATTCAGCACTTGCAACTTCATGGACTAATTATCAAAGTGCTTTAGTAATTTATCACAACGAATTAGAAAGTGAAAAATTTGCGTTAGAAAATTTAGATATTATGACAAAGAGATTTCGTCTTAATGAAAGTAATGTTTTGGAATTACGCACAGCACAACAAACTGTTGAAGAAGTTCAGATTCGTCTTGCAAATGCTCTGTATAATTGCAACATCTCAAAAGTAGAATTGCAGCAACTTACTGGTACGTTGATTAAATAAACTATGATAAATATTTTATTGCAGATGGAAATACGATTAATAATAATGGCAGTGCAATTATTAATCCTCCTATCACCGATATCGCTAATGGCTGATGTAATTCAGCTCCTGCACCAATTCCAAGTGCCAATGGTAAGAGTGCAATTATAGCTCCACATGCAGTCATTAATTTTGGTCTCAATCTCGTAGCTATTGAAAAGTTGATGCTATCCTCTTTGTTCATTGTTTTTAGCGCTTCAATATATTGCCAATATGTGAATATGGCATTTTCTCCAATGATTCCAACTACCATTATAATTCCAGTATAACTTCCTACGTTAAGTGCAGTTCCTGTTAGTAAAAGTCCCAATAAACATCCTGATACACCAAGTACTGCTAAAAGAATAATGATGAATGAAATTTTTATTTGACGAAATAGAAATAGCATGATCACAAATACCATGAGTATTGAAGCAATTAATATTAACAGTAATTCTTTGAACGCACTTTTTTGCTGAGCATAACTTCCACCATATTCAATATGATATCCAGTTGGAAGTGAAATTTTAGTTTTTAATTGTTGTTGAATATCCTTTAAAGTACTTCCCAAATCTCGATTGTTAAGGCGAGCAGTTATTACGCCCATCATTTTTTGATTTTCACGATTAATCTCTGCAACGCCTTTTTCAATTTCAACATTAGCTATTGTATTAATAGGTTTTATTTTCCCATTTGCTAAAAGTATAGAGGTATTTCCCAATGAATGAATAGTAGTTCGTTGTGCTTCTGGATAAATTAGTCGAATATCTACTTGTCGATCTTTTTCAAGCATTGTACTTATTACGGTTCCTTCAATTTGTGTTTGTAATTGAAATTGAAAATCTGAAACTGTTAAGCCAAGCTGCGAAAGCTTTGTCACGTTTGGTTGAATAATAATTTCTGGACCAGCAATTACAATTCCATCAAAAACATCTGCGGTTCCATTAACTTTTGTTAATTCTTCTGCAATCTGTTTCGAAATTCGTTCTATTTTAGATTGATTATCACCAAATATTTTTATTTCAATAGGCTGCACACTACTCATTAAATCGCCCAACATGTCCATCATAATTTGTCCAAAATCAACGGTAAGTTGAGGAATAGTACTCTCTACTTTCTGCCGGATATTGTCAGCTACTTCGTCAGTAGTTTTAGTTCTTTTCTTTTTTAATTGAATGAGATAATCTCCACGATTGGGCTCAGTAATAAAAAATCCCATTTGCGTTCCTAACCTTCTAGAAAAATTTTCAACTTCAGGTTGTTGTTGTATTATCTTATCTACTTGTTGTAATAAATGATCCGTTTCTTCTATCGAAGTTCCCGCCGGACTATTAAAATCTAAAACCATACTTCCTTCATCCATATCAGGTAGAAATCCAGATTTTAATTTTGCAGGAATAAAAATAATGGCCATTATGCATATGGAAATAAAAAGTAAACTGATGATAGGTCTCCTTGTAAAAAAAATAATCCATCGTGTTTTGTTTTCATGAACAACTTTCTTTTTCTTCTTCAAAGGAACAATTAAAAAGAGCATTGGAAGTATTAACCATGTTACAAAAAAAGATGCCGACAAGGTAATTATCATTGTATAAGCTAACACTTGAAAGTATGCGCCTGCAATCCCACTCATCATTACAAATGGAATAAAAATTACAATCGTACTTAGTGATGAACCCACCATTGCGGGAAACAAATATTTTATCGAATTAGCAATAAGGGAGGTAATAGGTTCATCAGGATTTTCTTCATGGCTTCGATGAATTTGTTCTACGATTATTACAGCATCATCGATCATTAATCCAACAGCAGCAGCAATTGCTCCGAGTGTCATGATATTAAATGTATATCCAATTACATTTAATATCGTAACAGTTAAACAAAGTGTTATAGGTATTGTAATTAGAACTACCAAACTTGTAGAACCTGATCTCAAAAAGATGATGACAATAATTATTGCCAATAATAATCCTAACAATAAAACATCACGAATACTTTTTATACTCTCATTAACGAAATCTGCTTGTTTGTAATAGGGGATGAGATGCAAATCACTAGGAAGTACAGTCTTTAATTCTTCTATACGTTGTTCAACAGCATTGTTAACATCAATTAAATTTGCATCAGGTTGTTTAAAAATTGCAATTAATGGAACATCTTTTCCATTCGCTTTAATTTTGATATATTCTTTTGCTTCTTTTAATTCGATTGATGCTACATCACTTAATTTTATTAATCGATTTGGCGTATTACTTAGCACCAAATTTCGTAATTCATCTATGTTATCAACTGCATTATCCGTAAGTGTCAAATAAAGTCGATTGTGATCGTTGATATAACCGTTCGATTCTAAAATATTTGACTGTTGAACTATAGTTTGAATAGTTTGTAATGAAATACCTAATGATGCAATTTTATTTGGTGAGATAATAATTTGATATTCTTTTGATTTACCACCAATAATGGCAATGTCAGCAACACCAGGAGCAGAAGCTAAGTAAGGTTTAATCTGGTATTGAGCAATCTTTTTTAATTCAACTTGTGAACGATTTCCCTCCAATGAATAGCCCATAACAGCTAAAATAGAAGGATTCATTTTTTGCACGTTAATAGATGTTTGCGATGGCAAATTATTTTTCACCTGATTCACAAACGACTCAATCTGTTGCCTTGCCTTATCAACATCAGTATTCCATTTCAAAAAAACTGAGATTTCACACGAACCTCTAGCTGTTGTACTTCTAATATAATCTAATCCTTCTGTCCGTTTAATATAATTTTCTAATGGAACTGTTACGGTCGTCATCATTTTATCCACAGGCTGTTGACCTGCATCAGCGATGACTTTAATTTTCGGAAATGTAATGTCAGGAAATAAACCTGTTTTTAAATTGTTATAGCTATAGAATCCAGCAATAAGTATTAGAAGTGAAACTGCTAATATTGGATATTTAAAATGATGATGCATTGCCTTTTCCATCATTTTTTATATTGAATCAATGTGGAATCTTCAAGACCATAAGCGCCGTCAGTAATGATGATGTCTTTGATGGTAATATTCTTAGATATAATTTCTGTTATAGAATCATTTTGCAAGCCAGTTTCAATAGCAATTTTTCTAGCTAACGAACCATTCACAACTTTCATTAACCAATAATTTTTTTGCATCTCATCAGTTTGAACGGCTGTTGTGATGATACAAAGTGCATTCTCTTTTTGATCTTTTGATATTAAAATAGTAACATTCAAATTTTCAGGTAATGATTCATTAGGTACTCTTATGAAATAGGTTTGAGATTGAGAATTTATTTCAACTGTTGGCAACTTACCAGTTATGACACTTTGAATTATTTTCCCATCTGGAAGTAGTATTTCACATTTCTTTCCTTCATTAACAAGTTGATTGTATTCATACGGAACATTTACTTGTATAATTAAAGATTGAGGCTCACTTACTGTTGCGATTATATCACCTTCTGATACATAATCACCTTCTAATAACGTTATGTTAGAAATAATACCACTCACATTTGAAATGATACTTATGGGTTTTTTAAATTTAAGTAATGAAGTATCCGTTAACGCTAAATTTTTTAATGCTTCTTGTTCTTTGGTGCCCACTAAGCAAAATATTTCGCCATTTTTTATTCTGTCTCCTTGACGAAATTTTAAACCTCGAATATAACCTGTTACTGTTGATCTAAGATTATCCCTTTTTTGAAAAACACTTACTCCATTAAGATGAATATATTCTACAATATTTTGCCGTGAAGGTTGAGTAATACTTACTGTTGTAGAGATAGAATTTGAAACATCACTTGTCACCTTCTCTTTTCGATTACAAGAGGATAAAATTAAAAGTATGATTAGTGCGACTGAACTTATGGATTTTTTTTTCATTACCAGTTGGTTGCATTAAATTGATTTACAAGTGACCATAAATTTGTTTGTGACTGAATTCTATCAAGGCTACTATTGGAATAGTTTTCAATGGCATTTAAAAAGTCTGTTACTGATATTTGGCCCATAATAACTTTTTCTTGCAATATTTTTAATAAATCTTCTTGCAACTTTATCTGTGAATTAAATAATTCAATTGTATTTTCTGTAGACAAAATTTGTTTTTGAAGAAAAATTAAATTATTCCGATGCTGAATGGAAGTCTGTGATTTATAGAAATCAAGATTTTCTAAGAGTAATCTATTCTGTTGACCTGTTATTTTCCTTTGTTTTCCATCATATATTGGAACTTGCAAATGTAATCCCGCACTCATTCCAACATTATGTGCGATATTTTCTGTGGTTGTTGCATTTAAACCAGTATTTCCAAACAATACTAATTGAGGTTTGTATTTCAAATTTTGAATTGACTGTTGAGAAAGTATATTTAAACTATCAATCCTGTATTTTATTTCGTAATTAAATGTCTGTAATAATTCCTTTTGTTTTATAAGTGGTTTTTGCAGTTCAAAAATTGTCGTGTCATTTATTAAGCATGTATTATTAAGTTTGTTAAATGCATCGTATAAAGCAATTTTACCTGTTTCAATACTTAATTGTTTTTGATTTATTTCTATCTCTAAAAGTAATAGATCATTTTGTTGAAATAGTCCTTTCTCAACTAATGTAGAAACAATTTTTTTTCGGTCATTCAATAATAGAATAAGCTTTTGCTGATAGCGTATTTGTTCCTGAAATTGATACGCATTTACAAATTGATCAGTAATTTGTTTGTTTAAATCATTTATGTATACATTTAAATTAGTAGTCAATAATTGATTTTGCAAATCATTTTGTTGGAAATAAGTATTAACAATTCCTGCATTAAAAAGAGGAGTTGAAATGTTTAGTTGTGTAGCATACAATCCGCCATTGCTTAAATTTATATTGTAACCATAAGCATTGCTCTCGGGATTTTGAGTTACTGAAATAAATTTATTATCATTAAAAAAATAGGGAGCAAATAGATAATCGGCTGTTAAATTTATTTGAGGCTTTCTAAGTTGTGCAGATGTAAGTTCCTTTTGTTGTTGTGAAATTTTTAAAAGATTAGCATTCTCCTTTACATAAGGATTTTCTTGGTTTGCAAAACGAATAAAATCATCTAATGATTTTGCCTGTTGTCCATAGACTTTAAGTTGCAAGATCACTATTAACAGGACTAACTTTAGGTAAAATTTCATTGTTTTAGTTAGTCAACATATTAGTCATGGTAATAGGATAATTTAGCTAGTTGAAGGTGAAATTATATTTTTTGTGGTTTCCGATTATTTTTTTTCCGCTATTTCTTGAGCTTTCAAAAATGCTGTTTTCGCATTTATTATTCCTCCAGTACCACTCAAGCTGGAGAATTTCACTATCTCTTTTGAATGCCCTGGCAATGAGCAATCAGTTTCTCTTTCTTGTACTCCAGAAAGTAAAGCATTTTTTAATTCATTTGCTGTAAGGCTTGGAAAGTATGACCATACAAGTGCCGCTACTCCACAAACAACAGGACACGCCATACTTGTTCCATCTTCAGATTCATAATTATTATCTAGCACTGTTGAATAAATAGCTACACCAGGCGCAAATACGTCAACGTGGGATTTTCCATAGTTGGAAAATCCAGCAGGATTTCCACTGAAATTAGAAGCACCAACTTCAATCCAATTTTCCGCTCTTGTTTTTGTTTCGCCTAAAAATTGATTTGGAAAATTTGGAACATTATCATTATTCGCTGATTCATTTCCCGATGCATGGATGATTAAAACACCTTTAGATGCAGCATATTTCACAGCTTCGTCAACTACTGCTTTATTTGGTGAATATTCCTTTCCGAAACTCATGTTGATTAATCTTGCTCCATTATTAACTGCATATCGTATTCCATTTGCAATATCTTTATCACGCTCATCACCATCAGGAACAACACGAATTGCCATTATTTTTACATTCTCTGCAATACCGTCCATTCCGATATTGTTATTTCTTACAGCTGCTATAATACCTGCTACATGAGTTCCATGCGACTCCCCATGACCCGTTACATCAGCATTTCCATAATTACGCTCGGTTACATTTTCGTAGTGATCATTGACCATCAAACGTCCATCAAAATTTAAATTTAAATGATAATCATGTATTTTACTGTAAAATTCTTTACCTTCCTTAATCTGACTTTCAAATGTTTTAAAATCTAATCCATTCTCCATGGAATTTTCAATAACTTTTTTAGTGATTTTCATTTTTAAACCATGGGCATGTGTAGATTTCACATCATCAACGGTTACTGAATCCTTACCACTTGTTTTATGAATATCTGATATCCAACGTCCATATTTATCTACTGATTTAAGTTGCTTGTCGTTTTCTTTAACTTCCTTCTTGTATGTTTTTTTTATATACTTCCAAGAGTATTGAGTAGGTAGACCCAATTTTCCCAATTTGTATAATCTAGTAAGTTCTAAATTATCATGAACAGTATTTCCTTTATCTCCTCCTATGAAATTCCATCCATGTATGTCATCAACATATCCATTGCCATCATCGTCCATACCGTTGCCAGCAATTTCTTTTGGATTATTCCAAATATGCCCAATTAAATCCACGTGTGCTGTGTCGGTACCATTATCAATAACGGCAACTATAATTGGTGTTGAAATTCTGCCCGATATCAACGATGAATAAACAGTATTAGTAGCAGTTCCAATCGATTTCCCAGAGTCTGGATCAGCTAATTGCCAGTTGTGCATTTTATCAGTCTGTGAAAATGCAACTCCTATCAATAAAAGTTGAAAGAGAATAGAGATTTTAAAGAATGATTTCATTTTGATATTTGCTAGAATAATGCAACGAAGATAAACGGTATTATTCAAATGCTATTGCTCCCAATTAATTTAATGATTCTCATTTTCAACTTATAGTTATATTTACGACATAAACCAAGAGAAATCCATAAGATGAAGTTAGAGAATATAGAAGAAATTTTCACAAATCAACAGATGAATTCGCTTGAAATACGGTCGAGTAATTGCAAAGATCGTATCCAAAAACTCAAGCTAATCCTTAATTGGATTTTGAAAAATAGATTTATGATTCAGGAGGTATTATTTAAAGATTTAGGGAAGTCGCCGGAGGAAAGTGATATTACAGAAATTTATACGCTTACCGCAGAACTACGCTATGTTATTGAAAATTTATCCGTTTGGATGAGCCCAAAAAAGGTAAGCACTCCATTAACAATGATAGGATCATCTTCCTTTATTTTTCCAGAATCGAAAGGAGTTTGTTTGATCATCGCCCCATGGAATTACCCTTTTAGTTTAATAATTGGACCATTAATTTCTGCTATTTCGGGTGGGAATACTGCAATGCTTAAACCTTCAGAAATTACTCCCAATGTGGCTGCATTAATCGAAAATATGATCGAAGAATTATTCGCTCCAAATGAAGTTGCAGTTATAAATGGTGATGAAAATACAGCCAAAGAATTATTGTTACTTCCTTTCAACCATATTTTTTTTACTGGTAGTCCTGCAATTGGCAAAGTTGTAATGACCGCCGCTGCTCAACATTTAGCAAGTATTACCCTTGAATTGGGTGGTAAATCTCCTGCTGTTGTGAATGCTTGCGCAGATATAAATGATGCTGCTAAAAAAATTATCTGGGGTAAATTTATAAATGCCGGACAAACTTGCATTGCCCCAGATTATGTAATGGTTCATGTAAACGTATACGAGGATTTTATGAAGCATTTAATTATGCATCTAAAGAAGATGTTTGATGAAAGTGGAAATGGTATTCAATCCTCAAAAAATTATTCACGAATAGTAAATGAGCATCATTTTGATCGATTGCTAAATTTATTAAATGATGCAAAGTCTAAAGGTGCAGAGATCACTTTTGGTGGAAATACTGATAAATTAAAAAAATATTTTGAGCCAACAATTATCACTAAAATCCCTGATTGTAATTTAATGGAAGAGGAGATATTTGGACCTTTATTACCTGTTTTAACATTTTCCAAAGAAGAAGAAGTAATCGATTATATCAATAAAAAATCAAAACCTTTATCGATGTACATTTTCGCAAAAACGAAATCATTTTCCAATTCCCTCCTCGAGAAAACATCTGCAGGCGGTGTTTGTATTAATGATTGTTTAATTCACTATTCGCATCCTGAATTGCCATTTGGTGGAATAAATAATTCAGGAATTGGAAAATCACATGGGCATTTTGGCTTCGAAGAATTCACAAATAAAAAAGCAATCGTAAAACAACGAACTGGTTTTTCAATGACACAAATTCTGTATCCACCGTATTCAAAATTCAGTAAAAAGGTGATTGATTTTCTCATTAAATACTTTTAAGAAATTCAATTTCATTAACAATTTAAATTTTTTTGTTAAAAACTATTTGAACATAATTGCAAATGTTTTTTGATGAATACTTGTTTTTATGAAAAATATTTCGATCTTCGTTAAATAATGCGTTGGGGAACAAATTTATTTCAGTTCACAATGTTAAAATAAAAGCGAAATACCTCGTATTAAAAATACCCATTAACCATTACCCTAAAAATGCCTAAACAATCTGTTTGGGTATTTTTTTTTGCTTTTTCTCGAGGTGAATACTAACTTTAAATTATTTAAAGTTAGTATTGGTATTACTTCGAAATCAGATTTACAAATAATCGAATGGCTCCTGAAACTCCCGCTGGAATCTCTCGAAAAAATACTAATCCAGAATAAATATATCTTCCCTTTCCATAATTCGATATGATAATACTTCCATCATTAGCTGGTTCACCAGTGTCATTCATTAGAAACAATTTTTTATAAGATGGATCAGCTTTCTCAACAAAATAAATTCCTCGCTCTTGTATCCATCCTTTAAAATCATCTTGTGTAATTTTATTCGGCGTATTTAAAAGTATATTTTGAGGATCTAAAAAGGTAACCACAGCATCTTCTTCCGTTACACGATTGCGACCAACCTCAAAAGGATACGGTCCTAAATCATGAGGAAGATTTGCGCCATTTACATTATATTGAACAAAATAAATTCCGCCATTTTTCACATAATTCATCAATTTATCCTGTACAAAAGGCATGCGTTCATCTTTATTATAAGCACGAATTCCAGTTATGATCACATCGAAATTTGAAATATCTCGAAGTAAAATATCCTTTGAAGTAAGTTCCTCAACATCATATCCCAACTGTCGCAAATAAGCAGGAACTAAATCTCCAGCACCTTTAATGTAAGCAACCTTATGCGTATTCAACTGCATTGGAATATATCGCAATCCAATAGTTAAATCAGGATACCAATTGATAGGAGGGATGTGGTCGTAATTAATGTCTCTCGTACTTTTTAATTTTTCAGTTCCGATGCGATCCGTTGCTAAAAATGTTAACGAATCAGGAATTGCATTTTCTCCATTTGGAGAAATAATAAAACTTAATTCCTTCTCTTCGCCTTTTTTATTAAAGATGAGCATTGTGTCGATAGGCGAAACGATCCACCTTTTATCTCCAGAAAGTTTAGCAACGATTTTAAAAGTATCCGCAACAGCACCCCAATAGTTGAACCTTACAATAAGTTTTTTTGCTTTACTATCCGCAAAGAGTAGCAGTGGCTCCGTTGTATTTGCAGTAATCTTCGGACTAATCGTAAGCGGATCGTACAATTCTCCTTTTACGGGATCAGTATGTTTATAAATCACAGGACGACTTACAGAAAACAACTCACCATTCACATTTACTGTGAAATCTATTGTGAGTGCAGGATCATTCCAAGGCTTACCAGTTTGACTTAAATCATTCAAAATATACATCCCTCTGCTATGTTGATTTTCGAGCCAGTAGGGTTGAGAAATTGATTTTGGTCCAGCAACTTTTATATTGTACGTTTTCAAATCATTTTTCGATAAAATTCCATCTGACAAAGAATCTTTATTTACATTAGCAAAAGGTAATACTTTAATAGATACATCAGAACGATTAATCATTTGCACTTTTACTTCAATGCTATCACCTTGTGCAAAACGCGCTGATGAAGCATAACATTCGGCCCAGAAGCCACTGCAATCAAGTATCAATTTATCAACTTCCTTTAATTTTAAAGAGCGATTAAAACTCTCGGGCATCGCTTTAATTTGTGTTCTAATATTTTTCAAATCATTAATAGAAGCAGAAGGATTATTCCAATCAAACTTCAATAAAGCAGTATCGATGTACATGCTTATTCCTTTGGCATATTTCACCTCCGACCACGTTTTCTTTACGCCATCCATCAAATCTTTTTTTGCTGAATCACCTGCAAGTGTGATAAAATATTCCATCTCTTTTCCTCTCGTGCGTGGAACACCAAAACCTTGGCTCTTATGTTGCGAACGACTTTCAGCAGAAATTTCTCCATAACTTTTTCCAAGTATCGGATTATATCCACCAGCATCCAATTTAAATTGATCTTCGGCTGTTGTATTTGCACTTCCAAAATTTGCTGTATTCCATAACAATCGCTTTGCTTTCCATGTTCCATACAACTTCACTTGATCAGGATATTTCGTTGGATCTGCGGCAGCATCATAAGCTTCTCTTGCTATCATCGCACTCGCAATGTGGTGTCCATGTCCGGCGCGGCTATCAGCAGGGAAACGACAAATAATTACATCAGGCTTGAATTTTCTAATCACAAAAACCGCATCTTCTAATACTTGATCTT
Source organism: Bacteroidia bacterium (assembly GCA_038206385.1). Taxonomy (GTDB): domain Bacteria; phylum Bacteroidota; class Bacteroidia; order AKYH767-A; family OLB10; genus JANXSD01. The sequence continues at coordinate 19,031 of JBBRAW010000009.1, forward strand.
TATTCCAGATTCGAAAAGTTTCTTCAGCAGATTTTGAAAATCCAAAATCATAAGCACGTGTAAAAAACTGTTCGCCACCATCAATCGCTCTTGCTGCTAACAATTCTCTGGTGCGTATTAATCCTAAATCAACGCCTTGTTCTGAGCCAATTAAATTTTGACCTCCATCACCACGTGTAAGTGCTAAATATCCTGTTCTATATTGCTTTTCTAAAGACAAATAACTGATTAATGCCGTGTTTTCATCATCTGGATGCGCCGCGAAATAAAGCACTGAGCCTATAACATCTAACTTTTTAATTCGCTGATAGATCTCCGATGAGGTTTGTGCTTTTGATTGTGTGAGTAACGCCAAAAAGCCCACAGCTAATAAAAATTTGATTCGTAAGTTTGATCGTTTCATAAATAATTTTAGTGCAAATTGTGACTCAAAGATAGGAATTAATGATTTTTACTTTCTCGTAAAAGAATAGAATAATTGCGACTTATAATTATTAACGAATTTTATTAGTTTTGTTGAGTCGATAACTATAACTTTTTAATGATTTCCTAGTATAAAAGGAATGTTATATTTATCAAATTCAAATCCCAATGAAATATTCAATAGTTTTTGCTTTATTAATTGCAAGCGTATTCGCAGCTTGTTCGTCAGAAAACACTACAAAAAATGTGGATGCTTCAACGGTTCAAGTAACTCCTGTTGAAACTGTCGATTCATCAAATGTGACTGCAATTACGGAAGAACCTCTCGCAGAAGGAGCAAAATTGATGAAAAGTACTGACTGCTATTCTTGTCATAATGAAGAAGCAAATTTAGTAGGTCCTTCTTTCAAAAAAATTGCTGAGAAATATTCCGATACGAAGAATAATAATGCATCGTTAATAGAAAAAGTTATTAAAGGCGGACAGGGTGTTTGGGGACAAGTGCCAATGCAAGCGCATCCTACTTTGGCTAAAGATGACGCTGCTAAAATGGTTACTTATATTTTATCATTAAAATAAAAATGGAATGAATAGGCGAAAAGCACTTGCTGGAATGGCGGCCATTGTAGGCGGATCTATTGCTGCAAATTATGTTTATCGTAATAGCAAAAATGAAAGGATAAATAATCTTCGTGATGAAAAATTATTAATTGGCGAATTGGCGGAAACAATTATTCCACGTACGGATACTCCTGGAGCTAAAGATGTGAATGCAGCCGAAACAATTATTTTACTTTTGGAAGATTGTGCTGATCGTAAAACGCAGAATAATTTTATTCGTGGATTAGAAAAGATAAAATCTTGCAGCGAATCATATTATAACAAAAGTTTTTTCAATTGTTCCGTTAAGGAAAGAGAGTTACTTTTAGTAATGATTGAAAAAGAAGAAAAACCTTTTAACGGCTTCGTAAGTAAAATTAAAAATAAATTTTTTGGTGAGAGTTTTATCTTCACACTAAAGGAATATACTGCAAATGCATATTGTTCTTCTATGAGAGGTGCACAAGAAGGATTACAATATGTTATGATTCCAGGAAAACGGATTGCTTGTGTTTCGAGAGAGAAAAATGGAAAATCTTGGGCGACTCAATAATATTAATAATTAGAAACGTCAAATTCAATGAATCTAAAAACGCAAGCTCCAAATAAAAATACATTTGATGCGATAGTTGTTGGCTCAGGAATTTCTGGTGGCTGGGCTGCAAAAGAATTATGTGAGAAGGGATTGAAAACATTAGTGCTGGAGCGAGGACGAAATGTAGAACACGTAAAAGATTATCATACCGCTTTCAAAAATCCTTGGGACTTTACACATCGTCTCAATAATACACAAAAAGATCTAGAAGATTGTCCGGTTCAAAGTCAAGTTTTTGATGAAGGTAACAAGCATTTTTTTGTGAACGATAAAGAGCATCCATACATTCAAGAAAATCCTTTTAATTGGATTCGTGGTTATCAAGTAGGTGGTCGTTCTTTAACATGGGGTCGACAATGTTATCGTTTAAGCGATCTCGATTTTGAAGCAAATTTAAAGGATGGAATTGCTGTTGATTGGCCAATACGTTACAGTGATATTGAACAATGGTATTCGTATGTGGAAAAATATGTTGGCATTAGTGGCCGTAATGAAGGGCTTTCTCAATTACCCGATGGTGAATTTTTGCCGCATATAGAATTTAATTGTATTGAAGATTTCTTTGCAGAGAACATTAAAAAATGTTACGTGGATCGATTAGTAACTCCTAGTCGGATGGCAAATCTTACCGAAGCAAAAGATGGTCGCGGACCTTGTCAATATAGAAATTTATGTTCTCGAGGTTGCCCATTTTCTGCGTATTTTAGTAGTAATGGAGTTACGTTGCCAGCCGCATTAAACACAGGTAATTTAACACTTGTGCCGAATGCTATTGTTGTAGAAGTGTTGTATGATAAAGATAAAAAAAGAGCAACAGGTGTACGTGTAATGGATGCGAATACAAAAGAAGTTACAGAATATTATAGTAAAATTATTTTTTTGAATGCTTCTACAATTGCTACTGCATCTATTTTATTAAATTCAATTAGTGAATCTTTTCCAAATGGTTTAGGAAATTCTAGTGGACAAATTGGTCATAATTTGATGGATCATAATACGGGTGCTGGTGCATCAGGAACGTATAATGGTTTTGATGATAAATATTATTTCGGACGATCACCAGGATCGATTCATATTCCTCGATTTAGAAATGTGAATGACAAAACCAAACAGAAAGATTTTATTCGTGGTTATGGAGTTCAAGGAAAGGGTGAACGTTTAAGTTGGAACGATATGTTTGCTCGCACCGATGGCGTTGGTAGTAATTTTAAAGAAAAGCTAACGCAGCCTGGTCCTTGGGAAATTTGGTTAGGAGGTTGGGGCGAAACATTGCCGTATTTTGAAAATAAAATTGTACTCAATAAAACTAAAAAAGATCAATGGGGATTACCACTTGTGAGTATTGCTTTTGAATACCATGACAATGAAAAGGCAATGCGAAAAGATATCACTGCAAGTTGTAAAGAAATGTTAGAGAAAGCAGGATTCACCAATATAAAACCATTCGATTATAATAAACCTGCGGGTTCTGCAGTTCATGAAATGGGAACAGCTAGAATGGGAAGAGATGCAAAAACATCTGTACTAAATGGCAATAATCAGATGCACGATGTTCCCAATGTTTTTATTACTGATGGAAGTTGCATGACATCTTCCGCTACTCAAAATCCATCTCTAACGTATATGGCATTAACAGCGCGCGCTTGTGCATTTGCTGTAGATGCATTGAAGAAAGGAGAAATTTAAAAATCACGTTTCGATAGTCAACATCTAGGCTTCAAGCTAATTTGAGTTTATGAATAACTAAAGATGGAAATAATAGATATTTAGTTTCAAATAAATCGGAAAATCAATTAACAAAAAAGCCCGCAAATTGCAGGCTTTCTATAACGATAATTTTAATAGTAGAATCTCTCATTAACTATTTTCCCTTCTTTCACTTCATAAACTGCGATCTCATTCATTGTAGTTCTTTTATTATCTTGACCAGTGTATTCAATTCCCATTCCTACAGTAAAGTGATTACCTTGAACGATAGAATCGGAAATAAATCCACTATGTTTTTCTTTAATCATGCTGCTAAAATGTTGGCTTTTTGCCTTTATTGAATCCAATCCATTAGTTTCTGGAGCTGGACTAAAAAATGGCTCATAGCTATTGCAGTTTTCAGCATACAGTTCATGTATTGCTTCGTCATTTTTTCCTTCCTTACAAAGTGCTACCAAACGATCTGCGACTTGTTGTGTGTTCATGTTTTTTTTATAAAATTAGTGATGATTTATGTCTTTTATCAATCGTTTCAAATAAATTAATATTTTAATAAAGTGGAAGTTGTTGATTTTATTTTGCGATTATATTTCGTTAGCCGTAATGTATAAGTGGCAATTAGTTGGTAGTGCTTAAATCTTTCGTTAAAGCCAGTCCTTTAAATCGCTTCTATTGTCAAGTACAGATAAAATTTCAATTCTATTTTTATGAACTCTATAAAAAATTGAAACTTGTTTTGATAATACTGCCCGTCTAATATTTTTATTACTTGATGGATAAAGTTCAGGAAAAGCACTAATTGCTTCTTCAAAGAATTGAAGCAAAGTAAAAAAGGCTTCCATTTCTTTTATAGAAAACTTTTCTTTTAAATATTGTATTATACTTGTCGTATTTTCAAGCTAGTTTGTTGTACAAAAAACTTCTAAAAAAGTAGGGTTAGGCATTTCTTAATTTTTTCCAAAATTCGCTTGAAGAATTAATGTTTCCAGTTTCAGCGTCTTTCATTCCAGCAAGCACAGATTTTTTTTGTTCTTCAGAAAGTTCATCCCACCAATCTTCTTTCGTTCTTGATAATCGAATACCTTCAAGAAAGGAAACAACATTCACGTCAGACAATTGGTTAATCTAAGAGATCAAGTCAAGTTTTATTCTATTGAGTTCCGCCGATGACATTTTTTCTATGTTTTGATAATCAAAGATAAGGGTTTTTTGAGCATTGAAACTTACTCCAACAAATGCCGTCGTGTGAGTATAGGAACTTGATTAATATTAAACTCTAAGTAACTAAAATTAAATAAAAATTTTATGCATTAGAAGAAATCTTTCGCTTTATATTTCATCGTAATTACAACTTTTTTTTCATTGATATTAACCCTGAGAACATTTCGTGAAGAACTAATGTTATTGTCTTTTTTCCTAAACTATTTAATTGTTAAAGAAATTTTTCGTCCTAGTCCTAATTCTAAGAGTCTGTATAACGTTGAAAGCTGAATATCACTATGCCAATTTTCAATTCGAGAAATAAAACTTTTTTTAGTCCCGGTTTTTTCTGCAAGCTCTTCTTGTGTCATCGAAGCAAGCTTTCTTTCTTCTTTGATTATTTCACCAATAGCGAAGGATTTAGCTTTGATTTCAAAGTTTGTTCTTTTTATAGTTCCTATTTTTCCATATTGCTTGTCGAGATGTTCTTCAAATGTCGTTATGGATTTATCTTTTGCTTTTTTTGTTTTCATTTCTATTGTTTTTTTTCTATTCAAAATATTCGTTCATGATTTTCAATGCCTTTTCAATTTCATTTTTGGGAGTTTTCTGACTTTTCTTTTGAAAACCATTAAACAACACTACCAATTTACCTTCGTCGAAAAAGCTAAATATTCTAAAAATGTTACTATTAACTTCTATTCTGATTTCAAATAAACCTTCAGCTCATTCCATGTGCTTAAAAAATTTCTGTGGGATTCTTTCAGCAACTGTCACTACGAATAATACCTGATCAATTTTTTCTTTAACTTTTTCTGATTGTTGGTCATAAAAGTCGAAGTAATAATCCTTGAAGTAGATAATTTGTCGAACTGGGTCCATTAGTCTAATTTTTAAAAGTTAACTAATAATGGAACATGATCCAAATTTATTTTCTTAAAAAAAATCATTTAAATTCTTTAAAAGCACAAGATTTAAAGGAAATAATTTACTTTCATAAATGGCTCTAGGATTTAAAGTTTTTCTAGAAATGAAACATTTTTTTAAAATTTAAAATTCTAAATTTATGTTACAAATTCTGCATTCGATAGCTATCGGATCTTAATTGTGAATTCTTAATTCTGCATTCTGCATTCTGCATTCTGCATTCTGCATTGAAATCAATGATCATTCAATGGCAATCCTTTCTTCTGAAATTCTTTCCAGTTTAAATATTCATCGCCTTTACGGTGTTCTTCCATGGTGATACAATCACTCACCGGACAAACAATTTTGCAGAGGTTACAACCCACACATTCTTCTTCTTTGATGGTGTAGGTATTGTATGGATTTCCTTTTTCAATATTGATAGATTGATGCGAAGTATCTTCACACGCGATGTAACATAATCCGCAATGAATACATTTATCTTGATCAATATTTGCGATGATATGATAATTAATATCTAGCTCTTCCCACTTAATCATTTTGGGAACAGAAAGTCCAACGAAGTCTTCGATATTTTTATAACCTTTTTCATCCATCCAATTATTCATGCCATCACATAAGTCGTGGATGATACGGAAACCATAACGCATAGCTGCTGTGCACACCTGAACATTACTTGCTCCAAGCAACATAAATTCAACAGCATCTTTCCAAGTTGTAATGCCACCAATGCCAGAGATCGGAACTTTATTTGTTAACTTATCTTGCGAAAGCGTAGTAAGAAATTTTAATGCAATCGGCTTTACCGCTGGTCCACAGTATCCACCAAAAACGGAGTGACCCGCAACATTTGGATTTGGCACTAATGTATCTAAATCAATTCCTGTTACGGATTGTATCGTATTGATTAATGATAATCCATTGCTTCCACCTTTTAATACTGATCGTGCTGCAGGAACAACAGAATGTACATTTGGTGTTAGCTTTGTTATGACAGGAATTTGTGCGACTTCCATCACCCATTCAACAACCATTTTCGCAATTTCAGGATCTTGTCCTACTGAAGCACCCATGCCTCGTTCCACCATTCCATGCGGACAACCAAAATTTAATTCTAAACCATGCGCTCCTGTATCTTGCACTTTCTTTACTAGTTCATGCCAACTGTTACGATCGTTATCTGCCATCAAAGAAACTACCATTGCTCGATCTGGAAATTCTTTTAACACTTCTATAATTTCTTTCAAATTAATATCCAGCGGACGATCAGAAATTAGTTCGATATTATTGAAACCCATCACACGCTGACCATTATATTCAACAGCAGAATAGCGAGAAGAAACATTCTTCACCTGCGTACCTAATGTCTTCCAAACAACACCACCCCAACCAGCTTCAAATGCGCGCAACACATTTATTTTTTTATCGGTAGGAGGTGCAGATGCAAGCCAAAAAGGATTAGGAGATTTTATGCCAAGGAAATTCGATTGTAGATTTGCCATACTATTTTTTTTACAATTAATAATTAAATTGAAGTGAGTTGCAGATAAGATAAAATCGCCTTCGCTCCATCTTTTCCTTCTTGAACAGCATTCACAACTTCTTTACCACCATTCACACAATCACCACCTGCAAATACACCTTTATGATTTGTTTTTGATGATGGATCAATTAAAATTTTACCTTGATTATTTTTTAGATCTGCATTTTTTATCACTTCTTCAAAAGGAATTTGTCCCGCAGCTTTAATAACCATATCTACATCAAGCGTAAATGTTTCACCAGTATCAACTGGAGCTCTTCTTCCCGATTTATCAGGTTCACCTAATTCCATTTTAGAACAAACCAATTGTTTTACTTTTCCATTTTCAGCGATAACTTCTTTTGGATTTGCTAACCAAATTACAGAACAGCCATCTAATCTTGCTAAATCTAATTCAACATCTGTACATGGTTTTTCATTCTCTGTACGTCGATAAATTAATGTTACATCTTTTGCACCTAAACGTTTTGATTGCGTTGCCGCATCGATTGCTGTCATTCCCATTCCAATCACTGCAATTTTATCTCCTACAGCAATTTTAGAATAATCGTTAGTACGCAAATTATAAATAAATGATATCGCATCAATAACACCATCTGCATTTTCTCCAGGAATATTTAATTCGCGAGCAATGCCAACACCAATTCCTAAAAATACAGCATCGAAATTCTTTTGTAAATCTGCTAATAAAATATCTTTTCCTAACTCTTTATTGTATTCGATAGTTATTCCACCGATGGATAAAATATAATCTACTTCTTCTTTACAAAATGTTGGTGTCACTTTATATGCTGCAACACCATACGTCATTAGTCCACCACCTTTTTCTTCTTTCTCATAGATGGTAACGTCTACACCTTGTAACGAGAGTGCATGTGCGCAAGCTAATCCGGCAGGACCAGCACCAACAACGGCAACTTTTTTTCCATTGGAAGGTTTGCGAACAAATAGTTTCCACTGTTCATGAATAGCTTTTTCAGTTGAATAACGTTGCAACTTTGCGATGCTGATAGGAACATCTTCAAGCAAATTAAAAACACAAGCACCTTCACATAATTTTTCTACCGGACAAACTTTTGAGCAACCACCACCCATAATGTTGGATGATAAAATTGTTTTCGCTGAACCTTTAATATTTCCTGAAGCAATTTGCTTGATGAATAATGGAACATCAATACTTGTTGGACAAGATTTAGTGCAAGGAGCATCGTAACAATTGATGCAACGATTTGCTTCTATCACTGCGCCTTCTGCATGTTCGAAAGGCGGATGAACATCAATGAAATTCTTTGCAAATTCCTCGGTACTTAATCTGTTATTTTGAATCGACATAGTAATCGTATTAAGAAAAAATATATTTATAGTTCAGTTAATTTACCGTATGTTTCAGGGCGACGATCGCGGAAGAATTGCCAAGTAGCTCTAACTTCTTCAATCATATCTAAATCAAAATCTGCAATCAATAATTCGTCTTTGTCTTCAGATGCTTGCGCGAAAATTTGTCCGCGTGGATCAACGAAATAGGAGGAGCCATAAAATTTTCCAAGGTTCCAAGGTTTCTCTTCGCCAACACGATTAATACATCCCATAAAATATCCATTCGCAGCAGCATGCGCAGGTTGTTCAAGTTTCCATAAATATTGCGATAATCCTGCAACAGTTGCAGAAGGATTGTAAACTATTTCAGCACCATTTAATCCTAAGCAACGCGCGCCATCAGGAAAATGACGATCATAACAAATATAAACACCAACCTTAGCATACTTCGTTTGGAAAACTGGATAGCCTAAATTGCCCGGTTTGAAAAAGAATTTCTCCCAAAATCCTGATGTATGCGGAATATGATTTTTGCGATATTTTCCTAGATAAGTTCCATCAGCATCAATCACTGCAGCCGTGTTATATAAAACTCCAGCTTGTTCTTTTTCATAGATAGGAACAATGATTACCATGTTGTATTTCTTGGCGTATGTTGCCATCAATTCCGTTGTTGGTCCTGGAACAGATTCAGCAGATTCATACCATTTTTTATCTTGCCCTGGACAGAAATAAGGAGTGTTAAAAATTTCTTGCAAACACAAAATCTGCACTCCTTTTTTTCCAGCTTCTTCGATAAATGGAATATGCTTTTGCACCATTGCATTCACAATCTCTTGTATCGTTCCTTCACCTTCTGTTTTCGGAAGGCTCATTTGTATTAATCCTGATTTAATTATTCGTGACATAAATTAAGTATTTTTAGTTTCTATAAATGTTTTTTAATTTGTGGATTTGAAGATTTGGAGATGGGGTGGGGCATCTTCAAATTTCCAAATCACCAAATTTTCAAATTATTAAATTATTCCCGTAATCTTATTGCGCTTAACAAACTTCCCATATCCTTTTTTAATAAGTAATTTATTATCATCAATTGCAACTTGTCCTCTGAGAATTGTAGTTTTTACTTTTCCTTTTAAATCCATTCCTTCGTATCCAGAATAATCAACATTCATGTGATGTGTTTTCGCTGATAAGGTATGCTTTTCTTCTGGATCAATGATGACTAAATCAGCATCAGAGCCAACAGCGATACAACCTTTCTGTGGAAACATGCCAAATATTTTTGCTACATTAGTTGAAGTAACTTCTACATATTTATTTAAGCTAATTCTTCCTTTGTTTACACCTTCCGAAAATAGTAATTCCATTCGGTTTTCGATAGCTGGATGTCCGTTAGGAATTTTCGAGAAATCATGCTCTCCCATTTTTTTCTGCTCCCACATAAACGGGCAATGATCTGTTGCAACAATCTGAACTGTTCCTTGATTAATGCCTGCCCATAATGACTCTTGATCTTTTTTCTCACGTAAGGGTGGCGACATTACCCATTTAGCCGATTCAAAACCTTTATCATAAAGTGATGCATCTAAAACCAAATATTGAATACATGTTTCTACAAAAACTTTCTGATTTCTTTTTCCCACAGCGCGAATATGATTCAATGCACCTTCGCAAGTCATGTGAACAACATACGCTGGACAACCAGTATAAAATGCCATATCTGCAAAACGTCCTGTAGCTTCCGCTTCTGTAATTTCGGGTTGAGAAAGGTAATGATAGAGAGGAGATAAATTTCCTTCTGCTCTATTTTTTGCAACAAGAAAATCAATCATATCACCATTCGTTGCATGAACAGTAACCATCCCGCCTTGTTGTTTTACCTCATTCATCAAGCCCACCATCTGACGATCATCAATCATTAACGCACCTTTATATGCCATAAAAGTTTTGAAAGAAGTGATGCCTTCGTTCTCGATCATGTCTTTGATTTCAGCTTTTGTATTTTCATTGAAATCGGTAACCGCCATGTGAAACGAATAATCACCTAAAGCATTTCCGTTTGATCGTCCTTGCCATTCTTTCAATGCATCATGTAGTGATTTGCCTTGCGTTTGGAGAATGAAATCAATTACCATCGTAGTTCCACCAAACAATGCAGCAGCAGTTCCAGTTTCGTAATTATCACTCGACGAAGTTCCCATAAATGGCATATCTAAATGCACGTGAGGATCAATTCCACCAGGAATAATTATTTTGTTGGAAGCATCAATAGTTTGATCAGCTTTTATATCTATTGATTTTCCGATAGTAGTAATTTTATCATCTTCAATAAATATATCAGCAATGTAATCATCGGATGCTGTAATGATGCGACCGTTTTTAATTAGGAGTGACATGTAATTAATAATTAATAATTATAAATTTATTTTTTACTGTAATGATTTTTACTTTTATTCATTTTCAAATCTTCAAATATTCAAATCTTCAAACTACAGTTCACCAATATCTTCATTCCACAATTTAGGATTTTTATCAATAAAGTCTTTCATCATTTGAACACATTCATCGCTATTGATATCTATCACTTCCACACCATGAGATTCCATGAATTCTTTTGCTCCCGGAAATGTTTTTGATTCGCCAGCAAATACTTTTTTGATCCCAAATTGTACAACTGCTCCAGCACATAGGTAGCATGGCATCAAGGTAGAATATAAAACTGTATTGCGATAATTTCCCACACGACCAGCATTTCGCAAGCAATCAATTTCAGCATGGGTGATAGGGTCATTATCTTGCACACGCTTGTTATGTCCGCGACCAACAATTTTTCCATCAAGTACTAAAACAGATCCAATAGGAATTCCATTTTGACTTAACCCAATTTTTGCTTCGTCAATTGCAGCTTGCATAAAATCATCTACCATAGAATTTTTAAATTATAAATTTATTTTAATTTTTTGTTTTTGCATGAAGAGTAAATAGCTGATTCCTGAAACAAAGAATCCAACAAACCATGCGTAGTTATATAAATGTGCTATCCATTCGGGAAATGAATTTACACTAAGCACTTTTATTGTAATAAAAAAGCCAGGAACATTTGGGATGATGCCTAATAGCAATGCAATTATTGCGAAATTATTAAATCCATTTCCGTAAGTATAAATCCCTTTTTCTTTAAATAAATCATTCACATTTAACAGTTGCTTTCGGATGAAATAATAATCGGCAATCATGATTCCACCAATAGGACCAAGTAAACTTGAGTAAGCGATTAACCAAGTAAAGATGTATCCATTTGGATCAGCAATAAGTTTCCAAGGGAATATTAAAATTCCAATAACACCAGTGATGTAACCACCAGTTTTGAAATTAATTTTTGATGGAGATAAGTTTGCAAAATCATTTGCCGGACTTACAATGTTTGCAGCAATATTTGTTGCGAGTGTAGAAATGGTTACTGCAATCATCGCGGTGGAAACAAGTAATTTACTTTCAAATTTCCCTGCAAGAATTAATGGATCCCAAATAGTTTTTCCATAAATAATTACTGTTGCTGAAGTAACAACAACTCCTACAAAGGAGAACATTGTCATGGATGGTGCTAAACCAATTGCTTGCCCTATAATTTGTGCTTTCTGACTTTTTGCATAGCGCGTAAAGTCGGGAATGTTGAGTGAGAGCGTTGCCCAATATCCAACCATACCTGTTAGTGCAGGAAAGAAAAAGTGAAAGAACTCAGTGCTATTTGCAAATTTTGATGGTTGTGAAAGTATCGGTCCTAGTCCGTGTCCTGCTGAAATAGCCCAAAACAAAAGCGCTAATGCAGCGATTGGAAGAAAGAATGCTTTGAATACTAAAAGTTTTTTGATGCTTTCAACACCAAGTTTTACAACGAACATATTTAACAGCCAAAAAAGAAAAAATGTTATTGCAGGACCAGTTTGTAATCCGAAAGAATCTGGAAAAATTTGAGGTAATAATTCAATTGATGGATACCAACATTTGACCATTAGAAATAATGCGTAACCACCAATCCATGTTTGGATTCCAAACCATCCACAAGCAACGATAGCTCGTAAAATAGCTGGAATATTTGCACCATGAACACCAAAACTTGCTCTTGCAAATACTGGAAATGGAATTCCATATTTTGCGCCGGCATGTCCATTTAAAATCATCGGAACTAAAACAATTGTATTGCCTAAAAAAATTGTTAGAATCGCTTGCCACCAATTCATGCCACCTTCAATCAATGAACTTGCGAGCAGGTATGTAGGAATACACAAACTCATGCTGATCCACAATGCGGCATAATTCCATGTTCCCCAACTCCGTTTTGATTGCGGAATAGGAGCGAGGTCTTCGCTGTAAAGTGAAGAATTTATAATGTTATCAGTGGCCTTGTTAATCCCAGTCAATATGAAATTTTAATTATTTGATGATTTGAAAATGGTTATTGTAATTTGATATCAAGAAAACTTCTAGTTAGTAATTCTTAATTCTTAATTAATTGTTTTAGGCCTCACTCTAAACCTTTCCAAAGAAGAGGGAATTATTTTGCGATATTGAGTTGTTTAGGATTCAATATTCTGATTTCGAATTCTTATTAAATTTAATATTTTTTAAATACTTAATTCTTATCCCAATAGCTATCGAGAACGTATTGTGAATTCTTAATTCTTAATTCTTAATTCTTAATTATGCATTAATTACAGTATTTATCTGCAATTAAAATTGCTTCTGAAATAATGGCAAGACCTTCATCAATTTGATCCTTAGTAATTGTTAGTGGTGGCGCAATAAAGATCCAATTCCATCTTACGAAAGTGAACATACCTAACTCTTTTATTTTTGCCGCAACTTTATTCATGATTTCCATCTCTGCAGGTTTTGCATTCCATGGTGCCATAGGTTCTTTTGTAGTTCTGTTTTTTACAAGTTCGATACAACCAAACAAACCTGTATTTCTAAAATCACCAATGGAAGGATGTTTTTTTATAAGATCTACCATTCGTTCATCAACATATTTTCCCATCAGTCTTGCATTTTCAACAAGATTATCTTCTTCGTAAATATTGATAACGGCTAATGCTGTTGCGCACAAAACAGGATGTGCAGAATATGTTAATCCTAGAGGCAAAGGTTTATCATCAAAATATTTTCCAATTTCTTCAGAAACCATCAAGGCACCCATAGGAATGTATCCAGCGGTTAATCCTTTTGCAACTGTCATAATATCGGGTTCTACACCGTGATGTTCTATTGCAAACATTTTTCCTGTGCGACCAAATCCACTCATCACTTCATCAACGATAAGTAGGATTCCATATTTATCCGCGATGGCTTTTATTTTTTTCCAGTACGATGGTGGATATTTTATACATCCCGATGAACCCGATTCTCCTTCTAATAAAATGGCAGCAACACTTTCAGGATTTTCATATTTGATAATTCTTTCAACATGATTCGCGCAGTTTTCAGCGCACTCTTCCCATGTTTTACTATTCCACGGACAACGATAAAAATAGGGATTTTCTACATGTATAAAATTCGGTGCAGCTTGACTATCTATAGCATGTTTACGAGGATCGCCACCAACAGAAGCAGCAGCATACGTAGCACCATGAAACGATTGATATTGTGATATAATTTTATGACGACCTGTATAAACCCTAGCAATCTTTATTGCATTTTCAATTGCTTCTGAGCCACCTAATGTGAAAAATGATTTCTTGAGTTTTCCTGGTGCTATTTCAGCTAATTTTTTTCCAAGATCACCTCTTACCTTCGTTACCATTCCAGGATAAACATAACTCACTTCCGACATTTGCTTGTATACAGCATCGCGTACTTTATGATTGCCATGTCCGATATTTACATTCATTAATTGCGATGAAAAATCAATATAACGTTTCCCATCATAATCATAAAGATAAACTCCCTCGGCACGCTCAATATTTATTGGATTTAATCCAGCTTGCTTCGACCATGAAAACAATGTATAATCCAAACTGTTTTGTTGAATTACCTCAATCTCTTTTTTTGTTAAAACGTCTGTAATCATAATATTTATTTTATCTCATTTTCAAATTTTCAAATTATCACATTTTCAAATCATTTAACTCATCCAATTTGTTTTAGCTTCCGCGTTCCACTTCGACGTTGTCTTTTTTAATTTTGTCCAGAAAGCTATTGAACTCTTACCAGTTAAATCACCAACACCAAACTTCGAATCATTCCATCCGCCAAAGGAAAATGGCTCACGAGGAACAGGAACACCGATATTAACACCAATCATTCCTGCATTTGCCCGTTCGATGATGTAACGAGCAGCTCCACCATTTTGAGTAAATACTGCAGCAGCATTTCCGTAAGGATTAGCATTTTCAATACTTAACGCTTCATCAATATCTTTAACATGTATAATAGAAATTACTGGTCCGAAAATTTCTTCTTTTGCAACACTCATGTCAGGAGTTACATGATCGATGACTGTTGGTCCTACGTAATAACCATCTTCTTTCCCTTTCACAATGGCATTTCGACCATCAACAAGAATAGTTGCACCTTGAGATTCCGCTTCTGTGATATATTTTTCGATACGATCTTTCGCTTGTTTAGAAATTACAGCTCCTAAATTTTCTCCTGGAATTACTTTACGTGCTTCCACACAAATTTGTTCAATGATGTGATTCACATTTCCTACTGCAACCATCGCGGAAGCAGCCATGCATCGTTGACCAGCGCATCCCGACATCGATGCAGTAACATTACTTGCTGTCATAGCTGGATGTGCATCAGGTAATACCAATAAATGATTTTTTGCACCACCTAAAGCTAAAACGCGTTTGAAACTAGCAGATGCTCTTGCATAAACAATCTTTGCAACTTTTGTAGAGCCCACAAATGAAACAGCTTCAATATCGGGATGATCACAAATAGCTTCTACAATTTCACGATCGCCGTTGATGATATTCAAAACACCATCAGGAAGTCCGGCTTCTTTAAGTAATTCTGCAATTTTTAGAGAGCTTAATGGAACAACTTCTGATGGTTTTAAAATCATTGTATTTCCTAAAACAATTGCATTGGGTATTGTCCAATTTGGAACCATGCTTGGAAAATTAAATGGAACAATTGACGCAACAACACCTATTGGATAAAAATCTGTACGGCATTCGACGCCTCTACTCACTTCTAAAATTTCACCTCCTATAAGTTGTGGTAATGAACAAGCAAATTCAGTTAATTCGATACTTTTTTCAACTTCTGCACGCGCTTCATCGAACGTTTTACCGTTCTCTTCTTGAACTAAATTAGAAAGCTCAACCATGTTTTTTTCAAGCAACGTTTTGTATCGATAAAAAATTTGAACACGATCTTTTATTGGAGTTTTTGACCAAGTCTCAAAGGCTTTTTTCGCAGCAATTACAGCATCGTTTAAATCATCTTTCGACGATAATGGTGCTTTTGACAAAAGACTTCCATCCAAAGGAGAATGAATTTCTAAAAACTTATTTGTTCGTGAAGAAATGTATTTTCCACCTATATAATTTCCAATTTCAGGATACTTCATTGTTAAGGTTGCCATAGCGATTTGTTAATGTATTCTTAACAAATTTAAGCTAATAAAGCATATCAACAAATGGTTACAACCAATACTTTATTCAGTTGCTAACAGCAATATCTTTAAAATTGTGAATTGTATAGTTATTTGCCTATGAAAAATAAACAAAATCTTCTATGGTGATGAAGGCAAAAAAATCAAGAATTTATTCAGGATTTATGATGATATTGTAAACAACTTTTTCGGCTTCCTCTTTATTATCCACCTTCAAGCTGTAATTCAAAACAGGGCCATTATCAGGGGTAGGAGCAGAGGGAATCAATTTAAAATGAATATTGGTAATGTTATGAAAAAGCACTCGCATTCCTCGATATTTTTTCTTGTCGTATTTAAGCAATTTCACAATTCGAATTGCTTCTTCGTCACATCCATATCCGATACCATGTTTCAACCGAACTTCACTCACCTCACCGTTTGCATCAACATCATGTGCCACGGATACAGTCCCTTCAATTTTATTCTCAATGGCCAAATCGGGGTATTTAAGATGATTATGAATGAATTCATTTAATGCTTTCGATCCTCCTGGATATACAGGTTTGCGTATAAAACTTTCTGGCTTAGCTTTTTGACGTTTTTTCATTGTTTTCTCTTACGCATATTGTATACATGAGTTACTAAAAGTGATACTTAATTTGAACAAAAATATTAATTCTTTTCGCTTTAATTGGATTCTGTATTTCGAGCGCTTCAAAAAATATTTCTATCAATTATGGGAATTTTTGCCCCGTAATATCATTATTATAGAGTAAGAAGAACAGATTTGATCAAAATAGTGTTAGGCATATTTTTTTGTTGGTAGCATAAAGGTATCCGATTATCATATAGATCTAAAATTATAAAGATAAAAACAAACACGATGAAATATATATTCCATGATTCTTGCAAACAGAAATATTTGTTTAAAAACAATCTTTCTTATCTCTTAAAAAGTTCAATTCTCTTACTATTTATCATTTTTAATTCAACTTTTGGTTCGGCACAAGTTCTTCCATCTGGTTTCAGTTTAATTACTGTTGCAGGTAGTGTTAATAATCCTACTGTAATGAGTTTTGCCCCCGACGGCAGGTTGTTTGTCTGTCAACAAACTGGTGAATTACGTGTTATTAAAAATGGTACTTTACTTAATCAACCATTTGTTAGTTTGTCAGTAGATGCAAATGGTGAAAGAGGGTTAGTAGGAATTGCATTTGATCCAAATTTTGTGAATAATCAATATATTTATTTATACTATACACTGGCTTCTGGTACAAACAATCGTATCAGCAGATTTACTGCAAATGGGGATGTCGCTTTAGCCGGAAGTGAAGTAGTGATATTAAATCTTGATCAATTAAGTAGTGCTCAGATACACAATGGTGGCACGATGGCATTCGGTATTGATGGTAAACTTTATGTTGGTGTTGGTGAGAATGGAAACTCTGCAAATTCTCAAGATTTAACAACGAATCTGGGGAAAGTTTTACGAATAAATTCTGATGGAACAATTCCAACTGGTAATCCTTTTACATCTGGAAATAATCAACAAAAATCTATTTGGGCTTATGGACTTCGAAATCCTTACACTATTTCTATTCAACCAATCACAGGAAAATTATTTGTGAATGATGTTGGTCAAAGTAGTTGGGAAGAAATAAATAATGCAACAACGGGTGGATTGAATTTCGGTTGGCCATCTGCTGAAGGAATGAGTTCAAATAGTTTATTTACAAATCCTGTTTATACGTATGCGCATGGGACGGGAAGCGGCGTGGGGTGTGCTATAACAGGTGGTACATTTTTTAGTCCTACATCAACAAATTATCCAAGCCAATATTCAGGAAACTACTTTTTTTTAGATTATTGTGAAAATTGGATTGATCGATTAAGTCTTTCTGGTAATAACGTCACACGATCAACTTATGCATCTGCTTTACCTTCGTCATGTGTTGGATTAATCACTGGACCAGATGGTAATTTATATTTTTTAGGAAGAACGAATAGCTCAGTTTATAAAATTATTTATACAGGATCAACTTCGGCTCCTGTTATAACTTCACAACCTCAAAATAAAACTGTATTGCAAGGTAATGCTGCAACATTTAGTGTGACTGTAACTGGGTCAACACCACTTTCTTTTCAATGGATGAAAAACGGAATTAATATTTCAAATTCTAATTCATCAACTTATACTATTGCCTCAACTTCTTCTAGTGATGCTGGAACTTATTCTGTTATCATAAGCAATAGTTCAGGAAGTGTTACAAGCAATAGCGCAACACTAACAGTTAATACTTCTTCAACAAATAATTATCCTGTCGCATCAATAATTACTCCTTCTAATGGTGCCACTTTTGCTGGTGGTAATACAATTAATTTTTCTGGAAATGCAAATGATGTTGAAGATGGATCACTGCCTGCTTCTGCATTTAAATGGGTTGTAGAATTACATCATGATACACACGTTCATCCAGGACCAACTGCAGGTAGTGGAATAAAAAGTGGTAGTTTTACAATTCCAAATATTGGAGAAACTTCTGCAAATATATTTTTTAGATTATATCTTATAGTTACTGATTCACAAGGTGCAATTGATACTGCTTTTACTGATATATTACCACAAACATCGCTCATTACCTTAAATTCCTCACCTCAAGGATTGACGGTTACATTAGATGGACAACCTATTACTACACCATATTCTGTTTTAGGTGTTGAAGGAATGATTAGAACAATTGGCGTTGTAAATCCGCAACAATACAATGGTTTTACTTATCAATTTCAAAGTTGGTCTGTTGGTGGAAATGCAACGCAATCTTTTGCAACTTCAGCAAATGACATTGCCTATACAGCATCATTTTCTTCCAACTTAAGAGATCCTGAAAATCCCCCATCTACAGTAAATGGTATTGATTATAATTATTATGAGGGAAATTGGTCTAACATTCCTAACTTTTCGTCTTTACCAATCGTAAATGCTGGCAATACGAATACATTTGAATTAAGTCAGAGTTTGGTACCTGATAATTTTGGATTTCAATTTAAAGGTTTTGTAAATATTCCTGCAGATGGAAATTATACATTTTATACTTCATCTGATGATGGTAGTAAACTATATATTGGATCTCAGGTAGTAGTAAATAACGATGGATTGCATGGCACACAAGAAGTTTCAGGCAGCATAAATTTAAAAGCAGGAAAACATGCCATTCATGTTGATTATTTTGAACGCACAGGTGCTGAAGTTTTATCAGTAAGTTATTCAAGTGCTACTATCACTAAGCAAGTAATCCCAGACGCACAACTTTATCGAATTTCAAGTTTCGTTACGAATGTTGAATTGCAAAGTACTGGTGATGCTTATGTCATTGGTGGATCCTCCTCAAATTTTAATTATGGAACTAAAAAGCGATTAAATTCTCGTAAGGCTCAAGCTACTTCTATCTATTCCAAGGAAAGCTTTTTAAAGTTTGATTTATTTACGATCAACACTCAAATTACAAACGCTAAATTGAAACTTTATGGTAATGTTGCTAACATCTCAGGAGGCACTGTAAATGTAAAAGTGGAAGCTGTTGCAAACCAATCGTGGGATGAGCTTTTAATAAATTATTCTAATAAACCATCTGCACAAGCTCCTGTTCTTGCTACCAATGATTTAACAAATACAGCTAAATATTATGAGTGGGATGTAACTGCTTTTATTCAATCAGCCAAAAATGCAGGTCTTACTTCGATAACTTTCAAAGTTAGTAATTCAATAGATGCACCATATAGTCTTGTTCAGTTTAATTCGCGAGAAGCTGATGCAAATATTCCTATCCTAAATATAATTTCAAGTTCAGCAGTTCAAAATGATGCTTCTGCATTAAATAAAACTGTTAATCCAAATATAGTTGACCTTAAAATAACACCCAACATTGAAATGTTAATTTCTCCAAATCCAGCAAACGAAAACATTCATATCGAAATTTTAAATGCAAATCAATTATCAAATATGGATTTAGTAATTTATTCTATTGATGGAAAAATTGTAAAACAAATTGTATTAACTAATAATATTCTCGATATGTCAATAAAAGATTTAATGAATGGGACTTACATAATTTGTTTAAAACAAAATGGACAATTGAACTTTAAAAAAATTATTGTAAGTCACTAAACCCCTTTTCTAATTTAATTTTTTAAATTTATTATCACAAAGAGATTTAGCGATTTAAATCTCTTTGTGATTTTTTTATTTAGTGCAAAGCGATTTTTCATAGCCAATTTTTTTAATTTTGAAAATATTTAATAAAATAAGTATGAAAAAGAATAGAACTGTTGCTGCATTACTTTATGGAGTTGAGCAAATGATGGGAAGTATGAGAATTCGTCAGCCATTTCCAAATAATCAAGTCGCGGAAATCGACCCATTTATTTTATTGCATCATGCCGATAATATTATTTCTGAAGAAATTCCAATTGATCACAGTGGTGTTGACCCTCATCCGCACAGAGGATTTTTCCTGTAACATTTATTTTCAAAGGAGGTGTTCATCATCGTGATAGTAGAGGTAATGATAGCACTATTTATGCTGGCGGAACGCAATGGATAAATGCTGGAATGGGATTAATACATAGTGAGCGTCCTGCTTCAAATATTCATGTGCTTGGCAGTAGAATGGAATTGATTCAACTTTGGGTGAATACTCCTGCAAAACACAAAATGGATCAACCTGCATATTATCCGCTTAGTGCAGAGGAAATTCCTTCTTTGAAAGTGGATAATGGTATAGGAAGTATTCATATAATTGCAGGTGTCTTAGGCGATGTAAAGGGGAAAATTCCAACTGCAACCGAAGTTAATGCTATCACTATTGATTTTAAAATGGGTGCATCACATTATTTTAAATTTCCTTCTTCGCATAATGCTTTTATTTATTTGCTTGATGGAAAAATAAATATTGATGATTATGGAATTGTCGATGGATTCCATGCTGCAATGTTTAAAAATGATGGCGAAGGTTTTGGTATTACTGCTTTGTTGGATACTCGTGCGTTAATCATGACGGGTGAACCTCTTAATGAAATGGTAGTGGTACAAGGTCCTTATGTGATGAATACTGATATTGAAATTCTGGAAGCAATGCGCGATTACAGAATGGGGAAAATGGGTATTTTGATTGAATAAAATATATATTTGTAAAGATTTTACAATCTCCTCGAAAGTGGAGATTTTTTTATTCTAAATAAAAATACATTCAATGATAGGTGAAAATTTAACGATTACGTTTAAACAAAATATATTCGATACATGCTTGAATATTTTAATCGAAAAGAGTAATACTTTAAACACTGTTTTGCTTGAACTTACTGATGAATTAAAAAATGATACGAAAAGTTCAATGGGAGATAAGCATGAAACTTCTCGTGCAATGAATCAATTGGAGCAAGAAAAAGTAAGTAATCAAATTTTGGAACTCAATAAACAATTATCCATTTTACAACAATTAAATCTTAATATAAAATCAGAACAAATTATTTTGGGCAGCTTAATTCGAACCAACTTAGGATTAGTATTTATTGCTATAGGATTAGGAAAAATTAAAATCGAGAAGTTAGATGTTATTGTAATCTCTGCTCATTCACCTCTTGGTTTAGCCTTCTTGGCAAAATCTAAAGGTGTAACAGTTGTATTAAATGAGAAGCAATATTTAATACAAGATTTCATTTAAGAATTCATAGAATTACTATAATTTTTCATGTAAGTTTATTATTAAAAAATGACTTGTATTCGGGTGTTTAGTCTATATTAATTTTCCTTTTATATTTGCGTTTCAAACAAGCACATTATTTTGAATACATTTCCATCCGACCTAGAGATAGCTCAAAACGCTCCTATACATCATATCAAAGAAATTGCGGCTAATATTGGAATTTCCGCTGATGATCTTCATTATTATGGTAAAACGAAAGCTAAGTTACCATTGCACTTAATTGATGAGGTGAAAATTAAGAATGCGAAATTAATTCTTGTATCAGCAATTAATCCTACTCCTGCAGGTGAAGGAAAAACAACTGTTTCCATTGGATTAACGGAAGGTTTAAATAAGATCGGGAAAAAGGCAATTGTTGTTCTTCGTGAACCATCTCTCGGTCCTGTTTTCGGAATTAAAGGTGGTGCCGCTGGTGGTGGATATTCACAAGTGATTCCTATGGAAGATATAAATCTTCATTTCACAGGCGATTTTGCAGCTATTGAAAAAGCTAATAATTTGCTTTCTGCATTGATCGATAATAATCTTCAAAGTAAATCAAAATCATTAAACATTGATCCGCGTACGGTTGTTTGGAAACGTGTGATGGACATGAATGATCGTTCGTTACGAAATATCATTATCGGAATAGGAGGCACAGCAAATGGAATTCCTCGTGAAGATGGTTTCAATATTACTGCTGCTTCTGAAGTGATGGCAATTTTATGTATGTCGAAGGATATTGATGATCTGAAGTTGAAATTGGGTAACATATTTATTGGTTTTACTTTTGATAAACAACCAATTTTTGCTCGTGATTTAAATGCACAAGGTGCTATGGCGCTCTTGTTGAAAGATGCAATTCAACCAAACTTGGTGCAAACACTTGAGGGTAATCCTGCAATTTTGCATGGAGGTCCGTTTGCAAATATTGCTCAAGGAACAAATACAATTATCGCAACTAAAATGGGACTTTCCCTCTGCGATTATGCCGTTACAGAAGCAGGATTTGGTGCTGATTTAGGTGCTGAAAAATTTATGAATATCAAATGTGGTTATTCAGGTTTAAAGCCAGATGCAATTGTTCTTGTTGCAACAATTCGTGCATTGCGTCATCATGGTGGAGCAAAGAAAGAGGATTATAATACTGCAGATTTGATTAAAGTAGAAAAGGGTTTTGAAAATCTTGAAAAGCATATTGAAAATTGTAAAAAGTTTGGAATCATTCCAGTCGTTGCAATAAATTATTTTTCTTCAGATACAAAAGAAGAAATAAATTATGTGATCGATAAATGTGCTTCCTTAGGCGTTAATGCTGTTGTTTCAGAGGGATTTGTAAAGGGTGGTGAAGGGACAAAAGATCTTGCAAAAGCTGTTGTAAAAAGTATTGAAAGTGGAACTAATAATTTTAAACCACTTTATGATTGGAGTTTAACGATTGAAGAAAAAATAAATAAAATCGCACTTGAAATTTATGGTGCTGATGCTGTAGAGTTTTCTTCATTAGCAAAATCGCAATTAAAAACAATTCATACATTGGGTTTTGATAAGTTCCCTGTGTGCATGGCAAAGACACAAAAATCACTTTCCGATGATGAAAAGAAAATTGGTCGCCCTCGAAATTTTGTTATCAATGTACGTGAGTTTGAATTCGCTGCTGGAGCAGGATTCGTGATTCCAATTCTTGGTGAGATGATGCGAATGCCTGGACTCCCTGCAACTCCTGCATCAGAAAAAATGGATATCGATAATGATGGAAAAATTTCTGGGTTATCGTAGATTACTCTAATTTTATTCGATCTATATTTTATTTAAGGTTACTAATTTAATTGTCTAAATAATATTAAAATGAAAAAGATAATATTTATCGTCATCATATTTTTTTATTGCTCTCTAACGTATGCTCAAAATTTCCCCGATAGTCGTACGGACGGAAAATATTATACTGTAAACAAAGCAAAGTTATGGACAGTAAGCTTTGGTGAAGGTGATCCACTATTTTTTATTGCCGGTGGACCAGGTGGAACTCATTACGGATTACGTAGTTTTGATTCACTTTCTACTACCAATAAATTAGTGTATTTTGATGGCTTCGGTAGAGGTAAATCAGATACCGCAAAAACTGTGAGTGAATATTCATTGGATCGTGACATTGAAGATTTAGAAGGTCTTCGAAAAGCGATGGGCTTTGATAAAATAAATATTTTGGGACATTCTTATGGAGGTGTAGTTGCACAAGGTTATGCTATCAGATATCCGAATAATGTGAAGCATCTAATTCTTGCAAACTCATTCCATAGTTTTGTGATGTGGCAAGAAAATGATGATAACTGTAATCGAGAAATAAAAGCAAATTATCCAGAAGTTTGGGATACCTTGATGAAGCTTAGAGACCAAGGAGCTATTTCAAGTGATCCAATACATCAAGATATTTATGGAAAGGTTCCTTATGGTTTCTTATACGCGTATAATCCAGACAATTTTAGAGGAAGAGGAGGGAAGCCTTATCCAAATTCGATGAATACACAATTGTATTATCAAATGGTTGGAAAAGATGGTGATTTCATTGTTGGAAGTGATATTGGTACTTTCGACTACAGAAAACAATTAAAGGATTTAAAAATGCCTATCTTAATTATTGGTGGACGATATGATAGAGTTGCTGTTCCAATGATGATGGTTAAATACAAAGAATATTGTCCTCAGGCAAAATTTGTACTGTTCGAACACAGCGGACATAATCCGCAAGTAGAAGAACCTGCTGCTGAATTTAAAGTTATCAGAGAGTTCTTGAAGAAATAATTTTTTTTCATTGCTACTATTTCTAAAAAGCATAACCAAGTTTTATGCCTGCTGAATTTGAATGTGTTCCTGCATTGAACTCCCTTGTTAAATAACTTTTTAACATCTCAACATGTAATTTTCCGTACTTTTTTTAGAATATTAAAAGGAGAATCCCATTTTTATTCCTCCATATCGATGATAATTACCCGCCTTAAATTCACGAGTTGTAAATGATTGTAAATACTCGAGATAAAGTTTCTTATAGGTTAAAACAATGCCATAGTTATCCTGAAATGTTAAACGACTAATTTCATTATTATTTAAAGTATAAGGGCTTGATCGGTTAAATAAACCACCTTGTAATGTTGCATCATAGCCAATTATATTCAATAATGATTGGTTATAAATATATAAGTGAAGTTCCTTTTCTGAACTCGTTAAATTAAATGGTGTGTTTATTTTTCCAAAAGAAAATGTAAGTCCTGTTTTGATTTTATCATTAAAGGTACCAACTCGAATTTGCGAATTACTATTTAGTGAAAAATATTTTCCTGAAGTAATCAGATGATCAATACCTAATTCATAATTTACAATTACATCATCATGAATTTGATGTTGCCATCCTAGTGGCTCAATATTATTTAATGCTTTATGTATTGATTTTTGCATCTGCTCACCAAAAGCACTCGTACCAAATATTCCTAAACTCAATGAAGAAGTTAGTCGCTTTGTATTATTTTTATTTATGGATGCTGTAAATGACTTTAGCATAATCGCTGCTACAAATGGATGGTCATTTAATATTATTTCTTCATGGCGAATGCTACTAGGTGTATACCCATCATGTTCAAGAGCGATACCGTATTTATTGTTGCCATCTTTATAATGAAAGAGTATTTTATTTATTGGATTTTTATAAAACCTAGAATTTACAATTTCAAAATTTAGTCCTTGCGTATAATATTGATCTGTCGCCGTGAAAAAATCATTATCGTAACTGAATCGAAAATAATTGCTATCGGTAGTAGCCCTAAAAATTGCTGTATTATCTATTGCTTGTGCATAAGAGAATAGTGGAGCAAAGAAAATTAATGTTAATAGCCATAAGTTTTTAGGTTTCATGCAACTATTTACGTGTATTTAAAGGTTTTAGATTTTAAGGGTCACGTTGACCATTACAATTATAAAGTAAAAGTGAACAATAGCATGGATCCGCCAACAAAATTATTGCGCCTCTTTTAAACTTTTGTAGGTTAAGTATCTTTTGTACTTTTATAAATTGATAAGGAATGATAACTCAAGGCCTTTGCAAATAGTAAAATCGGAAAATTACGTTATAAAGAATCGCGCTACTTACATTTAATAAACATCAAAAATTTAATTTAAACTTGTAAATATTAAAAATCATGGCACTTATCAATCCTCATATTAACTTCAATGGAAATGCTGAAGAAGCATTCAATTTTTATAAATCAGTATTTGGTGGAGAGTTCGCAAAGATTATGCGCTTCAAAGATGTATCAAGCCCTGATTATCCAGTAGCGGAAAGGGAAGCAAATAAAATAATGCACATTGCTTTGCCTATTGGCAAAAATATTTTAATGGCTAACGACATTCCAGAAAGTATGGGCCAAGTAAGTGAAAATGAAAACAGATCTAAAATAGCTATTAGTGCAGAAACGCGTGATGAAGCAGACAAATTATTTAGCGGACTTTCAGCAGGCGGAAAAATCGAAGTACCTATTAGCGATAGTCCTTGGGGCTCCTATTTCGGTATGTTTAGAGACAAATTTGGTATTGAATGGATGGTAGATTTTGATACAAACTATAAAGGAAAAATAGAAAAATAAAATTAGTATTTGTCAGCTTAACTTTTTCAAAAAAATAACGACGTTTAACTTGATTGTTAAACGTCGTTATTTAAACTATAAGTTGATGTTATGGCTTATTTATAAGAAATTTCGAACTCAATTTAATGCTTGAATTATGCATTGTTACACTGTATATTCCATTAGCAAGTATTCCGCAATTAAAAATTAAATGTTGAACACCATTTTCAAGTTTAATAATTTTACTTTGAATTAAACTTCCTTTCGAATCGTAAATAGTAAAATTAGTTTGAAGATCATTTGCTGCATTTACAATCAAATTAATACTTCCATCAATATTATAATTTGAAATTACTTTCCATTCTGTATTTTCTTTCGATTCAATTCCTGTAAAAGTTCTGTTAACCGAATTACTTAATTCAGGACATCCTCCGGGAGTAGTAGCAATAATACTGTAAATTCCGCCTTGTGTTGGTGTATATATGGTATCCGTTGCTCCGGGAATTAATATTCCATCTTTATACCATTGAATGCTAAATGTTGAAAGATAATTTGAACTTATAATAAGATCATTTCCGGATAAATAAATTTCTGGTCCATGTATGAAAATTTCAACGGTTTTTTCATTGATACCTGGTGAAGGACAAAAATCATCAATAGCTTTGAAAGTAAAGAGATAAGATCTTTGATGCTGAAGACAACCATTATTTAAGGCTGCATTAGCACAAGCTGTTTTCCAGTAAAAATTGGCTCCACCTACAATTCCTAAATTTAGTTGTGGAAAGGTTCTATCTAAGACTGCACATGGTGGTGAAATACATCCTGTCAGAGTGTCGATATAATTTGTTCCAAATTCATTACTGAATGCAAATATAGAAATGCTTTGAGACATTCCATTTTGTTGAAGATCTAAATCAAGTATGCTTAAACCGAAGCTAACACTATCACCGGCTTCTATATCAAGACTATCATTTGTAAAAGTGGGAAATCCTTGTACTAAATTAAAGTCCGGTGGATTATTAAATGTTGTCCCTGATATAATTGAATTTAAAATAACTAATTGTATGTCTCTATAAATCTCAGCAGTTTTCTGACCACATTTAAAAGATGTCACTTTAATACAGGTAGAAAAAACGCCATTATTCATTTCTTTAAACATTATAATGCCAGTTCTTGGATTTAATGTGGCTGCAATATTCAATGGATTAAAAGAGTTGTCTGGCAAAGGATTATTATAATCATACCCTTGATTGTAAGGTATGTTTGAACCTGGGTAGATGCCATCTGTAGGATGCGCCCACTCAAATGTCAATGAATCAATTTCCGCATCAATTGCTCCGTTGCTGTACTGAATTATGCTACCTGTATTTGTACTGATTGTTGGATGATCTATAAACTGAGGCGATTCATCAAAAGCTGGAAAAATATTTTGATTGTTATACGGATACATAATGGACCGTAATGTCATACCATAGCTCGAGGGATTAATCAGATTACTAATATTTGAATTTCTGCAACATGTGTTCCACCAAAATTCCCAACCGCTTGAAGGCGGAACCCCAGAAATCTTAATATAAGCAGATTCATAAACTCCTTCCTGTACTGTAGTTGATATGCCAGTAGGATTGGCACACGACGGGCATCCTAACCCAACTGGAGAAATATCAGTAATTGAAACTGGATTACACAATATTCCGTTCGCCAATCCAGGAGCATTAGTTGTTAGTGTTATACTCGGATCAAGTGGAATGCCGTTACAATCACGATAATATTTAACTCTAAATTTGAATTTCCCAGAATCCGCTCCAGCCTTCGCATAAGTCCATGTGATTTCTCCTCCCATGAGATGTGATGCGAATGATGACTGGCATTTTAGTAAAAAGATAAAAGACAGTAATATTAAAAAATGTGATTTTTTCATTGTAATATTTTTTTGATAAAAATACTTAAATTAAACAATAATACAAATAGTTGAATTCTGAGGAGGTTTTTTAATTTAGAGTATATATTTCCAAATTCAATTTTATTCCATTATCTTAGCTAAGAATTCTTAAATGTGTATGCGTTTAAGAAAGTATAACACCCCTTTTCAATTCGATAAATTTCTAAAATACTAACCTTTAAAACTATCCATTATGAAACTATTGCCAACTATTAAAAATATTTTTTTAGTCGTCACTTTAGCATTGATTACATTTTCTCCTTCAATTGCTCAGCAAAATAAAGATCAAATCAACAGTTACTTAAATCTCGAAAGAGAAAAAAATAATTGGCTCCAGAGTGATATCGCAGAATGGAATATTTCTGATGATTATACCGATGAATCAACAGGTATAGAACATCTTTACATTCAACAAAAATATCACAACATTATTGTTTACAATGCTATTAGTGTTTTCGCAATCAAAGAAAATAAAATTCAATATTTTAAAGCTGGATTGATTGATTCATTGGCGAATAGAGTTACTACTGAAAAGCCAACTATTACACCTGAAGCAGCAATAAAATTTGCATTAAATCATCTTGGAAAAACTGAGGTTCTTCCTTCCAAATTAATGGATAATGTTGCATCAAATAATCTTTACCATTTTTCAAATTCCGACATTTCGAATAGTCTCATTAAAGTTCAATTAGTCTATCGTAAATTAAATGAAAGAATAATTTTATCATGGGATGTTAGCATCGACATGAAAGGTGAAAGTCATTGGTGGAATGTTCGCGTAAACGCTATTACAGGAAAAATTGTTGATCAAAATGATTATACCGTTGAATGTTTTCAAAACGATTTTTCTTCTTCAACTAAATCAAATAAAATAGATATTGAAATGTCGTTAGAAAGTTTGAATGTTGTTCCATCGCCACCTACTATTATTCCTGATTACAATGTATTTCCTTATCCAATAGAAGCGCCAACATTTGGTTCTCGTGTTTTATTAATTGATCCCGCTAATGCAACAGCATCTCCTTATGGTTGGCAAGATGTAAACGGTATCGCTGGTCCTGAATACACCATCACAAGAGGTAATAATGTGTATGCTTATGAGGATGCAAATAATGATAATCTTCCAGGCTACTCACCAAATGGTGGAACTAATTTGCATTTTAGTTTTCCGCTACTAGCAAATGTAACACCGATTACAAATCAAGATGCATCGCTCACCAATCTTTTCTATGATAATAATGCAATTCATGATTATTTATATCAATTTGGATTTGCTGAAGCAGCAGGAAATTTTCAGCAAAATAATTATGGAAAAGGTGGAGTAGGTAATGACTATGTAAAAGCGGAAGGCTTCGATGGTTCAGGTTCAAACAATGCAAATTTTTCTACTCCTCCCGATGGAGCATCAGGAAGAATGCAAATGTATTTGTGGAATGGAAGCACAGCTGTTTGTACGAGTTTGAATTTATCTTCTACGTCATTTACTGGAGGAATGAATATCGGCACTGCTACATATAATCCTGCAACTACTGTTACAGCAAACTTAATTTTAGTGAATGATAATGTTGGAACTGTTACAGATGGTTGCACTACTATTGCGAATAATATATCTGGAAAAATTGCAGTTATTGATAGAGGCACTTGTAGTTTTATTGTTAAGACACAAATGGCATTCACTGCTGGAGCTGTTGGAGTTATCATCATCAATAATACTACTGGTAATGCTCCATCAATGTCGGGTTCACCAACCCAAACAATTCCCACTGTTTCTATTTCTCAATCTGATGGAGTAATTCTTAAAAATGCACTTCTTGCTGGAATAGTTTCTGGTACAATTACAACGTGTAATGTTGTAAATCAAATTGACGGTTCATTTGATAATGGTATTATTGCACACGAATATGGTCATGGTGTTTCAAATCGACTTACTGGTGGACCATCACAAACTAGTTGCCTAACAAATGGAGAGCAAGGCGGTGAAGGTTGGAGTGATTGGCTTGGATTAATCATGACAATGAAACCTGGGGATCATGGTACAGATGCAAGAGGGATTGGTACTTACGCTTTTGGACAAACAAAATATGGAGCTGGAATTCGACGCTATCCATATTCAACAAATATGAGTATAAATCCGCAGACGTATGCTAGTATTGCGTTGAGTGCAGAAGTGCATAATGTTGGTGAAATTTGGTGTGATGTAATTTGGGATATGTCGTGGTTACTAATGGATCAATATGGTTTTAGTTCTAATCCATCAGATGTTACTGCTGGAAATAATATTGCTATTAAATTAGTTTTAGAAGGAATGAAACTTCAACCTTGCGGACCAGGCTTTATAGACGCTCGTGATGCAATACTTTCTGCTGATGCAATGTTATACAATAACGCACATCGCTGTTTAATTTGGACGGCATTTGCGCGCCGTGGTATGGGTGCTGATGCATCACAAGGAAGTGCAACAACCACCGGTGATGAAACGCAGGGATTTTTAATGCCCGCATTTTGCTCAGCACCAACACAAGTTCCTACTGCTGCTTTTACTTCAAATTTGATTAACGTAAATTGTGGAACTACCATTAAATTTACGGATCAATCTACTCAAGCATTTGATTGGCTTTGGGATTTTGGTGATCAAACAATTTCTGTAGTGCCAAATCCATCACATACTTTTTCAATTCCTGGAAATTTTATTGTGAAGTTACTTGTTACAAATCCTCTTGGTAGTGATTCAACAACACACCCAATTAATGTATATTCAACTTTTATAGTTCAAGTATCTTCAAGTCCCAATACAATTTGTAGCGCTGATACGGTTCAATTAAATGCTACTGCTACAGGTAGTTCAAATAGATCATATACTGTAAGTAATATTCCCTTCGCACCAATTGCAGGAACTGGTACTATCGTCACTCTTACCGATGATCAAATTAGTACCAGTAAACCAATCGGTTTTAATTTCAATTTTTTCGGACAAAATTATACTAACTTTTATATTTGTTCAAATGGATTTATAACGTTTAGTTATGGGATGCCAGCTTCGGCAGTTTATGGAGAAATGATTCCTTCTACAAATGATCCTGATAATTTTATTGCACTTGCTTGGAATGATTTGAATCCACAAAATGCCGGAAGTTCTATCAGCTATTTTACCACAGGAACTTCCCCCAATCAAAAACTTATTGTGAAATATTCAACCTCTCATTATGCAGGCACTTCTTATCCCTTTATTGTTCAAGCTATTTTATTTGAGGGAAGTAATAATATAGAAATTCATACAACAACAATTTCTGATGTTTCCTTGTTTGATCCTGAAGCAAAAACAACACAAGGTTTAGAAAATCTTGACGGAAGCAATGGTGTTCCTATTCCTGGACGAAATAGCAGTTTTTTTTCAGCCAATAATGATGCGTATCGGTTTGTACCTTATGTTCCATATACTTTCACTTGGCAACCAGGAAATTTAATTGGTGCTCAGCAAACTGTTTTTCCAACTTCATCGCAAACATTTACAGTATCAATAAGTGATGGAACTACTTGTCATCAAGAAATTCCTGCACCCGATATCAACGTCATTCCTTGTACAATTTCACTCAATCTCAAATTATTTATACAAGGACTTTACTTGGGTAATAATCTTATGCAACCAGTTTTGAATACAACAGGATTAAATGTGAGCAATGTAGCTTGCGATTCCATCACAATAGAATTACATGATCCATTGACAATTAATTCTGTGTTTAAAACGAATACAGTTTTGCTAAATACTGATGGACATGCAACGGTTACTTATCCAAAAGCTGTTATTGATAATTATTATTTTATCGCCATTCGACATCGAAACTCAATTGAAACGTGGAGTAAGGATCCTATATTATTTACAGGAAACGAAGTGAATTTTGATTTTACTACTCCATAAAATTAATTCATAATGCAGAATGCAGAATTACCCTCCCCACTCGAATGCAATTGAATGAGCATTAAAGGCAGTTATAATTCAGATCCGATTGCTATCGGATCTGAATTCAGAATTCAGAATTCTGCATTTTTAATTTTTAATTCTGCATTCTGCATTTTTAATTTTTAATTCTGCATTTTTAATTTTTAATTCTTAATTCTGCATTCTTAATTCTTAATTTATTTCAATACCCCATCCCTCGTTGGTGATCCTTTATTACTTTATCCACTAACTTTTTTGTGTTTAAATCTTGTTTCTCTAAAATCTCTAAAATGATTTCAGAATTTCTTTTTTTCTGTTGAAGATGTTTAATGGAAAAGGAGGGACGCCATCTTTTGAGATTAAAAAGACCACCAGCAAAGAAAGCTAGTAATATATATTTATTATCATTGTAAACTGTTGCAGCCTGTAGCTCCATTTCTTGAACTTGTGAACGCAACATTTCATTGTAAAGATTTAATTTGTCGCGAGAAAGTGATTGAATTCTATCTGTTTCTCCTTTCGCCCATTCTAATTCAATTTCCAATAACGTTTTTAAATCTTTCTTTTCATAAGCAACAGTAAGCTTTTTCATCCACTCTTCCTTCTGTAATTTTTTCTCTTCATTCTGTTCTAAATCTGGATGCAAAATTTTTGCTAATGATTTGTAAATGGAAGAAATACTCTTTCCCTTAAGTTCTTCGATTTCTTTTTCTTTAGCTTCTTTCTCTAATTGCTTCTTCGTTTTCTTGCTTTCTTTTTTTGTTGAAAATGGATTTGAATTGCTCTCCGAATAATTTTTAATTTTTTCTTCAATACGTAAATTTATTTCTTCTTCACTCATATCGATTGTTAAATCACTTAAATCAATATTAAATCCTTTAACAAAGAGATCTAATTTTAAATCACTAATCAACATCTCAAATTCAAACTCTTTCGCCATAGCTTCTGATTTCTTTGATTTTTTTGTGGATGATTTATTTATCTCTTCATGAATTGAAATAATTTTTTCAGACTCTTCATTATTTAATCCATGCGGACTAAATAAAATGTTATCAATCATCTCCGACAAGAAATCAATAAAAGCCCTTCTTCTAATAGCAGAAAAACTTGTTGCATTGAAATAAGTATACAACTCATTTATAACTTGAAAATCCAAACGAATTACTTCTTGATGAACAGGGTAAACCTTACTTACGCACTCTGAAAGGAGAATATCTAAAGAAGCTTTTTCGGCTTCGATTTTTAATTCTGCTTTCTTCA
Organism: Bacteroidia bacterium; assembly: GCA_038206385.1. GTDB lineage: Bacteria > Bacteroidota > Bacteroidia > AKYH767-A > OLB10 > JANXSD01. The sequence continues at coordinate 52,445 of JBBRAW010000009.1, forward strand.
TTCGGTCTAATAAAGTATTGAACGTAACTTGCTCAATCGAAAGTGCCTCCTTCTCTGATTGTTGAACCGCTAATCCGTATATCGTTTTATCGTCTACTGTTTTATTGTTATTAGAATCCAATCTGCAAAAATTATTATAATGATTTTGTAAATGTTACTTCTTAACTCTCTGTTTCATCCGTCTCAGGTTTTACCAACTTATGCAATTTCTTGGTGCCAGAATAAATTTCAAATTTTAAAAAGCGACATTCAATAGGACCATTAAAGAGATGCATTTTTCTAGTTGCTCTTAAACCAATATGTTTTGCAGCTTCTAAATTCCCTGTAAAGATCCAGCAATTCCATCCTTTCATTTGCTGTTTCATGGTATCGCCAATTGTTTGATACATCTCTAAAATATCTTCGGGTGTTATTCGAATTCCATAAGGCGGATTGCAAATTAATACTCCTTCTGGTGAAGGAATTGTAAATGTTTGAAATGGATTTTTACTAAGTTGTATATCACTTTCTAATCCTGCATTTTCAATATTTTGTCGTGCTTTCTCTAAAACAACACCACTAATATCAGAACCGTAAATATTTACTCCTCTTGATGGTAATTCAGCAGCTACCGCTTCATCAAAAATCTTAAACCATAATGTTTCATCATAATCTTTCCATGATTGAAATCCGAAACGTTTTTTTAATTTATTCGCAGCAATATTTCTTGCAATCATTGCAGCCTCAATTAAAATTGTTCCACTTCCACACATGAAATCTGCTAAAGGCAATTGTTTATCCCAACCACTTAGTATTACTAATGCTGATGCTAAAGCTTCATTAAGAGGCGCTTCGTTAGTTAAATCACGATAACCTCTTTTATGTAATGAGTCACCTGAACTATCAAAGGAGAGTGTACATTTATCATCATAAATATGTAAATGAATTCTGAAATCTGCATTTTCAATATCTACACTAGGTCTACTGCCAAATGCTTCTCTAAATTGATCCGCAATAGCATCTTTAGCCTTTTGAGATACATATTGTGAATGTGTTAATGTCGATAAATTTAATGTTGAATTAATAGCAAAAGTTTGGTCTAATGAAAAATGTTGACTCCAATCAATTTTTTTAATCTCATTGTAAAGCATCTCTTCACTCGATACAGTAAATGTTGTAATGGGCTTTAAAATGCGAAGAGCTGTTCTGCAAAGAAGATTGGCTTTATACATCACTTCCATGTCACCTTCAAACTCGACTGCACGTGTGATTTTTCGAATATTGGTTGCGCCAATACTTGTTAATTCTCCGCAAAGTACATCTTCAACACCTGCAAAAGTTTTGGCAATTAATATCATTATTTTTATTTGATTTTATTGATGCTGATAAACAAGATTAATTTTTCACAAAAACTTTTGCAATCAGACTTTTACAAAGGTAATATATTGATCGATTTGAATTATAATGAGTATTCTTATTAGCATAGAATGACAAAAATAATTGTAATATATTTATTTATTCGTTTGAATATCAATTCTATTTACGTGATAATAGATAAATCAGTATAATTAGCTACTTTCTTTTGAATATGCTTTATGTTTTCGATTTCCCGAAATTTGGGATAAATTCTAGTTAATATCTGTAACAATAATAAGTTAAGAAAATTGAAGTTCCAGAAATTAAAAGTTAACAATCACGCTTATAAGATATTAGCTGCAGTATTTTTCTTTGTAATTGTTAAGTGTTAACATTTTATTTCCATCACATATTTTTATAATTTCTCAAATTTTCAAATTATGTTGTCCTATTAAAAGGCTTTCGTTATATTTCTTATTAGAATTAGGGAGCATGCTTAAAAAAGTAGTCTCCGATATTATAGTTATAAAATTCAAAAATGATGTGATTTGCAAAAAATAAATAACATACCTAAATTTAGCCTAATTATTAAATTGTCAAATTTGTGATATGTGTTATAACTATTCATTCATCGAAAGTAAATTAAAGAAGTTGGAAGTAAGGCTAAATATTTTGAATCAACCTTCTCTTTTTCCAGCAGTAAACCCCAATACCTTTACAATAAGTGGCTTTTCTCATTTGCCAATGCCCATAATTACTGTTCAAGACCCGAATAGAATACAAGCTTTTAAATGGGGGTTCATTCCCAAGTATGCTACTTTTAATAATAATATAGATGCTAAAAAAATTGTATTCGCATGGAATTCAACTTTGAACTGCCGTAGCGAAACTATGTTTGAAAAAGTATCATTTAAAGATGCTGCAAACAAAGGCAAAAGACTATTAATTTTGGCTAATGGTTTTTATGAATGGCATACTTTGGAAAATGGTAAAAAATATCCTTTCTTTTTCGAACTAAAAGACCAAGAAATGTTTTGCATCGCAGGAATTTATAATCAATGTATAAATCCAATAACTGGAGAGGAATTTAATGGCTTTTCGCTTATAACTTGCAAGGCTTCACCGCTAGTGGAAAAGATACACAATGCAAAAGAAGAAAATGATTTTAGAATGCCTGTGATTTTACCTAAAAATTTAGAAAAAGAATGGTTGAATCCTGACTTATCTAAGGATAATATTATCGACATGTGCAAACCTTTCGATGATAATTTATTACATGCACATTCAATAAGTAAACTTATCACAACCCCAAGGGTTGATAAAAATATTCCTGCAGTTCAAGATAATTTTCAATATCCTGAATTAGTGCATTTATATGCTACTTTATACGCTATGCTGCTTCCAACATAATAAAATTTGAATTGTTCCCAATATGTTTCTTGCCTTTCTCCCAAATAACATAATTATTTGAATCAATAATTTTTTGAATATTCTCATAATTTGATTTTTTATCATAAGCAAAGGATGGGCGATATTTACCAGGAAAAATGGATTGATAAACTTCAATCATCCTCTTAATAGCATCTTCAAAATTACCATTGAATTTTTCAACCACTGAAATCTTTTTAGTTAGTGGGTCGCTCTTAATGATATTAAACTTCATTTTATAGTTTATTTTTATCTCTAAAATTTCATGCCACAAAAATTGTTTTATTTAGTAAACCATCATCACAACTCGATGAACTCATTGCTATTAATACAAAGTATATCCTCTTTAATTAAACTCTCTTAATGAAAGCGTTTTTTTTGTCCTAATTTTGAGAGATTGAAAGCAACGTAACGTAAATGATTTTATTTTGTTTTTTTATCACTTTCCGATACAAAAAGTATAGTTCCCTTTACTATCAAGGGTTTACGAAGATGGGGCAACAAATAGTCAACAGGAATGAGTAAAAGAAGTGCAAACGCACAATTAACAAGAGAAAAAATTTTGTTCACCTTAGAGTGTGTTTTACCCTACCACAGCTTTAGCGAAGATAAGGTTCTCAACCTATCTTAATTGCTTTGCAACAACTTCTTGTTGAAAGCCCATATCTGGCAAAACTCATCAACTGTAACAACATGGTGTTGTTGTTTACTGAAGTGGTCCTTAATCTTCTTAATAAGATTTCTGCCATACCTGTCGCTTCTGCCTTTGATTACCTGAATGTCTTTTGGGTAAATTATCAAACGATTCATCAGCATTTTAAACTTCATTAATACGCTATCTATACTAAAGGTATAGGAAATGTGTTGCAAAGATATTTCTTTTTTAAAGGCGGTAAAAGCGTGTTTGTTGGAATAATGCGGAAAAATCGGAACGGATGACTTTTGAGATTTGCAAAGCCTCTGTGAGCGTGCCTACTTTTTGTCCACTACTCCAAAATTTAAAAAAAACAAAAAAAATGGCACGTCAAAAAGGAATTTTAAAAGTTGAAGGAACTCTTGATGGGTTGACCTTTTACAAAACACAGGTTGGACATCTTGTTAAAACAAAAAGTGGTGTATCAGATGACCGAATTGCAAGCGACCCAACTTTTATAAGGACCCGGGAAAACGGTGCCGAATTTGGCAGCGTGCAAGCGCAGGCAAAATGCTTCGTGATATTGTAAGCTTCCCCGAAAGTAGGCCATTTAGAAATAGAATTCGACAAGCACGAGTTGGTGCGCGTCAGATTTAATTAGTAACCTGAGTTCGGGATAAAAATATTTTGAATATTATTTATAAATATTTGATTATCACATAAATGCAGCATTAAAAACGATTAATTGAATATCGTAAATTCCTAATAAATATTATTCGTAAAGTTTGTCTTTTATATTTTTATTTGTTGCCGGATAAATCAAATCATAACCTTTATGAACCAATTTTTTATTTTTGTTCTTATAATCTATTTTTGAAAGCAAATGAGAGATTAAAGCAATATGTACATCTTCTTTGTCCTCCGCATTGGCAATATACCAGGGGGAATATTTGAAATGTGTTTTCTTCAGCATTTCATTTCTTGCATCAGAATATTTTTTCCATAACTTTTGTGCCTCTTTGTCTATAGGACTTATTTTCCATTGCTTTAATGGATCATCTTTTCTTGCATCCAGACGTTTTTCCTGTTCCTGCTTGCTTATAGACAGATAATACTTCATTACAACAATGCCGGTATTTTCAAACATCTTTTCAAATAAAGCCACATCAGTAAAAAAAGCTTCATACTGTTTTTCAGTACAGAAATCCATTACGTGTTCAACTCCTGCCCTGTTATACCAGCTTCGGTTGAATATTACAAACTCTCCATTTGCAGGAAGGTGTTCGGTGTATCGCTGAAAATACCATTCCTTATTTTCCCTGTCAGAAGGTTTACCCAAGGCAACTACTCTTGTTTCGCGAGGACTTAAATGTTTGATAATTCTTTTTATTGTTCCATCTTTTCCGGCAGCATCCCTGCCTTCAAGAATAACTAATAATTTCAATTCAGAAGAAATAATTTCTTTCTGAAGTTTTACCAGCTCAATATATAGTTGGTGAAGAATATGCTTTTGTTCTTTTTTCATTTTAATATTATTGAAAAGATTTAGCTGTTTATAATTTATGTTACTATAAATTCAGTTTTGCTCTTTATTATTTTTTGGTAAAAATCAAATTCAGGTTGTC
>JBBRAW010000010.1:0-55189 GCA_038206385.1 Bacteroidia bacterium
AAAGGGTTCTAATTGCTGTTCTATCACTTCTACATTACTTAAGTGGAGTTCAATTTGACTTTGAAGCTGTTTGTTTAACATCTTAATCTTATTGAAAGTATAGTGTTGATCATATTCACAATCTTAGTAGATGACTTATACTAGAGGTGCATAATTATGTTACGTAATGCTTCTTTGGTATTCACCTGTTTTAGTGTTAAAATTTCAAAATCTTACAAACGAAAAAAGGACCCTTTGGAGGTCCTTCGTTATACTTAATATTTATTTTAAAAGTTCGGCTTGAGCAGATATTTACTGTAAAAATTATCAATTACTGTTACTGCTTCCTCTGCAGTATCTACTAAGGTAAATAATTTTAAATCATCTGGATTAATATATTTTTCAGTAACTAAAATAGTCTTTATCCATTCCATCAATCCTTGCCAGTAATCTTTTCCTACCATCACAATAGGGAAACGGCCAATCTTTCCTGTTTGAATTAGTGTGATCGATTCAAATAACTCATCCATTGTGCCAAATCCGCCAGGCAATACAACAAATCCTTGTGCATATTTAATGAACATTAATTTTCTTACAAAGAAGTAATCGAAGGTAATGCTCTTATCATGATCGATATATTGATTCGGCGATTGTTCAAATGGTAGCTTAATATTTAATCCTACCGATTTGCCTCCAGCTTTCTGAGCGCCTTTGTTCGCTGCCTCCATAATACCTGGCCCGCCACCCGTAATCACGCCATATCCTTCTAAAGTGAGCTTATGCGCTATATCTTCTGCAAGTTGATAATAACGTGAATCAGGTTTGGTTCTCGCTGATCCAAAAATAGAAACACATGGACCAATCTTACTCATCTTTTCAAATCCTTCTACAAACTCAGCCATAATTTTAAATATCTGCCAAGTATCTTGCGCTTTTACTTCTTGCCAATCTTTATCAGTAAACGCTTGTCTTATTTTTGCTTCTTCTAAATTCATAATTTGTCTTTATTAATTGCATTTTACGGAAAACCTTACATAAAAGTTATACTCTTTGTAATTCCATTTCCTTTTGTAAATAATGAGCTGTTACAGAATCTAAATTATTAATAATCTCTTCAGGAGTTCCATAGCATAAAATATTTCCACCTCTCGACCCGCCTTCAGGGCCTAAATCAATAACATGATCCGCCATCTTTATAACATCCATATTATGTTCAATAACAAGAACTGTATTTCCTTTGGATACTAACTTATCCAAAACATCTAATAGAATTCTTACATCTTCAAAATGCAAACCTGTAGTAGGTTCATCAAGAATATAAAAAGTATTTCCAGTATCCTTTTTTGATAATTCAGATGCTAATTTTACTCTTTGTGCTTCACCACCTGACAACGTTGTACTCTGTTGTCCTAAAGTTATATAACCTAATCCAACATCTTGTAGTGTGCGAATTTTATGTAAAATATTCGGCATATTTTCGAAAAATTCTACTGCTTGCTCGATGCTCATATTTAGCACATCGTTAATTGATTTACCTCGATAACGAACATCTAATATTTCACGATTATATCGTTTTCCATTGCACACTTCACAGATCACATTTACATCAGGAAGAAAATTCATTTCAATAACACGCATTCCAGCTCCCTGACAAGTTTCACATCTACCTCCTTTCACGTTAAACGAAAACCAACCCGGTGGATATCCTCTTACTTTCGCCTCATTCATCTGTGAAAACAAATTTCGAATGTCACTAAAAACTCCAGTATATGTTGCTGGGTTTGATCTCGGCGTTCTTCCAATTGGAGATTGATCTATCTCAATAACTTTATCAACGTGTTCTAATCCTTTTATTGATTTATATGGTAATGGTCTTGTTTGTGAACGATAAAAATATTGATTGAGAATAGGGTAAAGGGTTTCGTTTATCAAAGTAGATTTCCCACTTCCAGAAACTCCTGTTACACAAATAAATTTTCCAAGTGGAAATTCAGCATTTACTGTTTTGAGATTATTACCTGAAGCCCCAATTAATTTGATGCTATGTCCATTGCCTTTTCTTCTTTCACCATAACGAATTTGTAAATCGCCCGATAAATATTTTCCTGTTAAAGAATCCGCCTTTAACATTAATTCGGGAGTACCTGATGCGACAATTTTACCTCCATGAACTCCTGCGCCCGGACCAATATCAATTACATGATCCGCAGCCATAATTGTTTCTCGATCATGCTCCACAACAATCACTGAATTGCCTAAATCTCTTAATTCTTTAAGTGAATTTATTAGTCGTGTATTATCTCGCTGATGCAAACCAATACTAGGTTCATCCAAAATGTACATCACTCCAACAAGTTGAGAACCGATTTGTGTAGCTAACCTTATTCGTTGTGATTCTCCTCCTGATAATGATCTAGAACTTCGATTTAAAGTAAGATAATCTAAACCAACATCCAATAAAAATTTCAATCGCTTATTGATTTCTTTCAATACTTCCTTAGCAATTATTTGTTGCTTCTTCGAAAGTGATTTTTCTACTGTATTACTCCAATCATATAATGCAACAATATCGGTGTTAGATAAATCTGCAATGTTTTTTCCATCCAGCTTGAAGTATAATGATTCTTGTTTTAAACGCGAACCTTTACACTCCGGACAAGTTACATAGGCCATAAAACTTTGAGCCCATTTACGCATACGTGATGAAGTGTATTCATCTTCCAATTGTGTAGAAATAAAACTTGCGATTCCATCAAAACTTAAATTATAACTATTAACAGTTCCTGGTGTATATTCTTTATCAACAGTAAATATTTCATTCGATCCATATAAGATAATATTCAATGCTTCCTCTGAAATATCATTTATTGGAGTAGTAAGTGTAAAACCAAATCTTTTTCCAATGGAAGCTAATTGCTGATGAATCCAATTGTCTTTATAATCACCAAGTGGCGCAATTCCTCCTTGTTTAATACTTCGAGTTGCATCTGGAATTACTGTCTTAATATCGATTTCTGGAATTGTGCCTAGTCCGTTACATTTCGGGCAAGCACCATAAGGAGAGTTAAATGAAAAAGAATTTGGAGCAGGTTCATCATACGATATTCCAGTTGTAGGACACATCAAATGCTGACTAAAATGACGTGCTTTATCATCTGCTTCATTAAGAACCATCATTGATCCTTTCCCTTGTTTCAATGTTGTTTTAATACTTTCAGTGATGCGTATTCTCCCTTCTTCGTTTACATTTAACCGATCAATTACAATTTCTATATCATGCGTTTTGTAGCGATCAGCTTGTAATCCTCTTTTGATATCAGTAAGCACACCATCAATTCGTACTTTAACAAAACCCTGTTGTGCAATTTGCTGAAATAATTCACGATAATGACCTTTTCTTCCTTTCACAACAGGAGCCAACAATAAAATATTGTTACCATCATATTGCTTAAAAATAACTTCGAGAATTTGATCATCTGTCATCCGTATCATTTTCTCACCAGTAAGATAAGAATACGCATCTGATGCTCTTGCAAAAAGTAAACGCATGAAATCATAAATCTCCGTCACCGTTCCTACCGTTGAACGAGGATTTGTATTGGTTGTTTTTTGTTCTATAGAAATGACCGGACTTAATCCTTTTATTTTATCTACATCCGGACGTTCTAGATTACCTAAAAATTGGCGAGCATACGCTGAAAAAGTTTCCATATACCTACGTTGACCTTCAGCATAAATAGTATCAAATGCCAAAGAACTCTTACCACTGCCGCTTAGCCCTGTAATAACTACTAATTTATTTCGAGGAAAAGTCACATCTACATTTTGTAAATTATGAACTCTCGCCCCGTAAACTTCTACCCACTCTTCTTCCGATATCATACGATCGCTAGCTTGTCATTTAAAATTGAACGCCAAAGGTAACAAGATCTTCCCCCTTAAAGTTTAAAAAGAAGGTACTTGATACTTATTATTAGGGATTTTTTGCAAATCAATGAAAATCAAGAATTTCCTTACAGATGTCAATCATTCAAAATAAAAGTCATTTCTAAAAGAATTCTAGCATATCTTTTAGATACACTAATTTGAACATTTTGGATAGATCTACGTATTACGGGCATAAACTATCTTATATGAAGCCAAACGCTTCACGAATTTCTTTAGTACTATTTAGGATAACAATTGCTTGTTTAATTCTCTGTAATTGGACGGCAAATGCTCAGTCACCGATATCCTCATTTTTAATTTCAAATAGTCAAGGTTGCCAACCTTTAAATGTTCAGTTTACGAATACATCAACTAATGCTACCACTTATCAATGGAATTTTGGAAATGGAAATACATCTACGCAAGTAAATCCAAATAATGTTTATACAACAGTCGGAAATTTTACTGTTACTTTAATTGCAAATGGTCCTAGTGGAATAAATTCTAGTTCGCAAGTTGTTCAAGTAATTGCTCCACCATTGGCAAATTTTTCTGCTAGTCCTTTAACTGCTTGTCAAGGTTATGGATTAATACAATTTACAAATACTTCTGCAAATTATGATTCATGTTTATGGGATTTTGGTGATGGTACAAAATCGTATAACACAAACCCTTCGCATATCTATTCAATTGCTGGTACGTTTACGATTAACTTAATTGTGTATAATAAAGTTTTTGGATGTTCTGATTTTAAAACCAAAGCGCAATACATTACTATCAATCCTAAACCATTATCCGTTATATCTGTTGATACCATGGCTACGTGTAATCAACAACATGTTTTTAATTTTTCTTCCCAATCCGCATCAACAATAAATTCATGGAATTGGAATTTTGGTGATGGTAATTTCTCAACAAGTACAAATCCTAGTCATACGTATTCGAATGTAGGTAATTTTAATGTTGAATTAATTACGCAAAATAGTTTTGGATGTAAGGATACTGCACATCTTATTTCTACATTAAATGTATTAGGTAATCCATTACCAATAATTACATCAGGCCCAGTAATTGGATGTACTCCATTTTCAATTTCATTTACTAGTACTGCACCAAGTCCATCGAATTCTTATTGGGTATTTGGTAATGGAGATTCTGCTTTCACAAAAAATGCAGGATGTTATTATGATTCGGCAGGAGTTTATGCAGGATATGTGAATATTGTTTATCCTAATGGATGTTCGCAAAAAGTCTTTTTGGATACAGTGAGAGTTGATGCATCTCCTGATCCTCATTTTACAATGTCAAATTATTCTGGTTGTAAACCTTTAACTGTAAATTTCACCAATATTTCTGCTCCAGGTATCTATTCATGGTATTGGGATTTTGGTGATGGTTCTACCTCAACTCAATCTAATCCTGTTCATGTTTATGATTCTGTGGGATATTTTATTCCTTCATTAGTTGCAACAAGTCCTAATGGTTGTACTAAAATTAGTATTAATTCATGGTATTTTGTTAGTGTTAATGGCCCAACGGCATCGTTCAAACCTGACATCACTTCTGGATGCAATCCTTTAACAATTAATTTTTCAAATACCTCAACAAATGCAGTTTCTTATAACTGGAGTTTTGGCGATGGAACATATTCAACTTTACAACATCCAAGTCACGTATATAATAACATTGGAACATATACTGTAAGTCTTATTGTAACAAACACACAAGGTTGTAAGGATACTTTAGTTTACCCAACATCAATTACTGTAACTAGTTCGGTAATGAATTTTATATCGCCTGCACCGATTACTGCATGTGCGCCACATTCTGTCAATTTCGCGGATGCCTCAGCTGCTGCTGCATGGCTATGGGATTTTGGTGACGGAACAACATCAACTTTATCAAATCCTGCTCATACTTATGATACACCAGGAACATATACCGTTTCATTAACTACTTGGATGCCCAATGGTGGGTGCTCTTATTACATTGGAAACTTCCAAACATTTATTATTGATGGTGCTGTTCCAGATTTTTCTTATACTGTTACAAAGTGTCCACCGTATATTGTAACATTTACTGATAGTTCTCTAAATGCAGCAGCTTGGAATTGGAGTTTTGGTGATGGAGGTAATTCTTCTTTACAAAACCCAACTCATTCTTATTCGAATCCTGGATCTTTTGATATTACCTTACAAGTAACTACTCCTGGTGGTTGTAGTTCTACATTACAATCAAGTGGAGGTGTTCATGTTACTGGTTTAGGAGCAAATGCAACAATTGTTGTTACTGATACTATTGTTCCAATTGATGCTCAGTTTCACGCAAATTCTACAAGTGCAACATGGTGGCATTGGTCATTTGGTGATGGAGACTCATCCTCATTAGAAGATCCTGCACATACTTTTGCAGGTTTAGGACCTTATACTATTTCTCTTACTATTGGAAATGATAGTTGTACTTATACCTATACTTATCCTCCGATTACTTTCGGACCAGCAGGTCCAGGAAGTGGATCTTTAGGTGGAGGAGTAATTCAACCAACACCAATTGTTTATCATTGCGCTCCATATACTGTTCAGTATAATAATCCATATACAAGTGCAGCGAGTGTTGTTTGGTTGTTTGGTGATGGAACAACTTCATCTCAACAAAATCCAACTCATTCCTACATTACATCTGGAGCATTTCAAACTATTTTAATAGCGACTGATTCATTAGGTAATAATGATACATTAGTGTTTTCGGAAATTTATCATGTAGTAAAACCAGTTACTGATTTTAATATTGTTACGCAGAATACTTGTACTGGTGTTATCGTAAATGTTAGTACAATGATACCTACAATTTCATCTGTTTGGGATTTCGGAAATGGGAATACTTCTAATGCATCATCAACCTCTATATTATATCCAAACTCAAATGGAAGTTATGTAATTAGTTTGAATGCTGTTGATACAAATCATTGTAGTACTTTCGTTGCTAAATCTTTTTCAGTAAGTGTAAATAATCCTATTTCAGCTAATACAAGAAGAGCGTGTGCCGGAGATACAATAAGTTTTAGTGTTGGTAATATGAACTACGTGTCTTATGCTTGGAGTTTTGGCGACGGAACAACTTCGAATGTAAAAAATCCAACGCATGTTTATACTGATTCATTATCTTTTCAAGTAACATTAGTTGCAACGGATATTAATAATTGCCCTACTACATTTAATATGATTTATCAGATTCAAATTTTTGATCCTGAACCATCGTTCACTTATACACCACCAGTAAGTAATTGCCTTTATGTTTATGTGCAATTTTCTAACACTTCAACTAATAGTGATTCTTGGTCATGGACTTTTGGTGATGGTGGAGTTGCATCTATAAAAAACCCGCAGCACTCCTATGTAAGTTTAGGATACCATGATGTTACTTTAACTGCATATAAAGATATCTGCAGTAAATCAATAAAAATTCCTAACCTTGTTTATGTGGCTGATCTGATACCAGATTTCAGCTATGCCTATACTGGAAATTGTATTCCAACAGTTGCAACATTTACTAATTTAAGTACTGATGTAGTAAAATGGCATTGGGATTTTGGTGATGGTGATTCTTCTACTTTACAAAATCCAGTTCATACTTATTTAAAACCTCCATCAGGTCCAATTACTTTAAAAGTAACTGATGTAAATCAATGTTCAAAATCAATATCGAAGCCAAGTTTTAATGGAACGTTATCGTATTTTATTCTTAACGATTCATCTGGATGTAATCCATTTACTACAACATTCATTGACTCTTCTTCGAATGCAATATCATGGGCATGGGATTTCGGAGATAGCTTTACTTCTAATCAAAAAAATCCATCACATACTTATACAGTTGATGGAATTTATTCTGTTCAATTAGTTGTTCAGTCAAGTAGCGGATGTTATGATACTTTAAAAGTTGATTCATTAATTGCAGTTGGAACTGCTACTGCAAATTTCGTTGCTGATAGTACTTCTGGATGCGTTCCTTTAATAGTAAATTTCACTGACCAATCACAAAGTACTAACAACTGGATTTGGGATTTCGGTGATGGAAGTAATTCTAGTTTACAAAATCCTTCGCATGTTTATTCTGCTCCCGGAATTTATACTGTAATGCTTATAAGTAAAAATCAATTTGGATGTGCTGATACGATAGTGAAAACACAATTCATTACTGTTCGAGGATCTATTCCATACTTTAATGTATCAACTCATTTTGGATGCGCACCTCTTACAATCGCATTTACCGATTCCTCTCAAGGTGCTATAGGATGGAATTGGAACTTCGGAGATGGAACAACTGACAATTCAATTAATCCAGTTCATATATATCCAGATTCTGGTAGTTATACTGTATCATTATATACAATAGACTCAACAGGTTGTTCAACAATTTATACGATGCCACAGCCAATTTTAGTTTCGCCATTAATTTCTGCGAATTTTACAACGAGCGATCTCGTTGGTTGCACACCTTTTACTGTTCATTTAGATAATTCAGGATCTATTGCTGATAGCTCAATTTGGATAATGGGTGATGGCAATATAATTTATGGAAATAATCCTACCTATACTTATTTGCAAGGAGGAAGTTATTCGATTAAACTAATATCAAAAAATAATTATGGTTGTGCAGATACTTTTGTCTTTGTACAAAATATCATTGTGAATAATCAACCTATTGCAGGTTTTTTATCAGACGTTACACAAGGTTGTAGTCCAGTAAATGTTCAGTTTATTAATACTTCTGAAGAACTTTATAATCCTAACTTTCATTGGGACTTTGGTAACGGTGATACATCCAATTTGGAAAATCCCTCATATATTTTTAATGCAGATGGTGTATACTCAATAACACTTATTGTTACGAATGAAGGTGGTTGCTCTTCAACATTTGCTTGGCCTGATTTAATAACTGTTTTCGATACTATTCCACCTCCACCAACAAGCTTATATCGTGTTACAGTTAATAACGATCATGAAGTAGAATTGAATTGGCATCTCTGTAATTTGAGAGATATGAATTATTATATTGTTTATCGTTTTAATAATGCTACTTCTAATTATGATAGTATCGCACAAATATTTCAAAACAATGTAGCTATCATCAATAATATTCCTGTTTACAAAGATTTCAATGTATCTACGCTATCTAATACTTACACTTACAAAGTTGCAGCATTCGATTTCTGTTTATACCATGAACCTATTACTGCACTTAAAGAACATACCACAATGAATGTGGAAGCTCAAGCTGATACATTGAAAGTTAATCTTAATTGGACACCTTACTTAGGTTGCGAATTTAATAGATATGATATCTATCGCCAAGAGAATTTAGCAGGTCCTTATCAATTGATTGCCTCTGTTGATACCAACACACATCAATTTACGGATACAACAACGTATTGTCCGATGGTATATTCATATAAAATTAGCGCTGTTGCAATCTGCCAAGATGCTATGTTTAATTCGTGGAGCGATACAACAAATGCGACTCCATCAAGTGATATTAGTAATCAATACGTAGATGTAATTAGAAGTACTGTTGTTGATAATCATTTCGTTCTCACTGAATGGAAAACACCAATATTACATCCTGATTTAGTTGAACGATATAATATTTTTAGATCAACTGATAAACAGAATTTTAAATTCTTAGCCTCTGTTCCAGCACTCATGCACGAGTTTTCTGATTATGATGTTGAAGTGGGTCAACAGGAATATTATTATAAAGTAGAAATTCAAAATGTTTGCAATAGTGCAACAGCATCAAGTAATATTAATTCGTCTATTTTACTTCAAATCCAGCAAAATGATTTAAGTAATATTTTAAAATGGACAAAATATTTCGATTGGAATTCAGGCGTTGACAGATACGTAATTGAAAAATTAAATGTCAATAATGTTTGGGAAGAAATTCAAACAGTAGATGGCACTACTGTTCAATGGGAAGAGAAATAATTTTATGCTTCTTTGCCTTCTGGATAGATATGTTTAACTCATATCCAATTAATAATACCAAAGAGTTTATATAAAGCCAAATAAGAATTATTATCAGGGTTCCTATGGAACCATAAATTTTATTGTATTGCGCAAAGTGTGTGATAAAAAAATTAAAAGCAAGGGAGGTAACTACAATCAATAAAGTAGCCAACGAAGATCCGGCAGAAATAAAGCGTAGTTGATCTACTTTCGATGGGCCAAAATAATAAAGCATAGATATCGCAGAAAAACAGAGTACTAATAATATGATCCATTTTATACTTTGCAAAATAAATACATGCATATGATTTGTTAGTATATGATGTTTCGATAAATAATGATATACCATTTCACTTGATAGGATTAAAGCAATCGACATAATCACAAAAAAAGCAAGTGTAATAGTTAATCCAATCGACATTAATCGCATCCGCCAACCAGAGCGCTTTTGTTCTCCATGATAACTTGTATTAAACCATTTCATCAAAGCAAGGATGCCATCCGCTGAAATGTAAAGAGCGAATAAAAATCCAAACGATAATAATCCTCCTCGTTGATGTTTTACAATATCCTCAATAGTGGTTTGAGCTGCATCATAAGTACTCGATGGTAAAAAAGACTGTATCAAACTTAATAATTGGTCTTGAAAATCTTGAATTGGGATATATGGTATTAATGTAAATATAAAAATTATAGCAGGGAAAAGTGCCAGAAAAAAACTAAAGGCCATCGAACGAGCCCTAGTTTGAATGTCACCTTCATTCATTCGTTGTGAAAAAAAATCTGTGACATAATAAAGTGGTATACCATCAAAACCTGGTAATCGAAGTTTCTTCGAAAGATCTATTAATGGTTTTACTGGCCAGTTATTTAAAAGAAAATTTTTTAGCTTACTCACAGTTAATTTTTAAAATATTTTAAGACTTAAATCCAAACTTTTCACTGAATGAGTTAATGCACCAACCGAAATATAATCTACTCCTGTCGCTGCATAAGCTTTAATGTTATCGAGAGTAATTCCGCCAGAAGCTTCCGTTACAACTTTATTGTTTATAAAATCAATAGCTTCTTTTAATAGGGCAGGAGTGAAGTTGTCAAGCATTATGCGATCAGCAATTTCAGCATTTAAAGCTTGTTGAACTTCGTCAATATTCCTTGTTTCTATTTCTATTGGTATTGATAAATCATTTTCAATTAAATATTTTTTTGCACTTTGTAATGCTTGTTCAATTCCACCGGCACTATCTACATGATTATCTTTTATTAATATCATATCGAATAAACCAAAGCGATGATTTTGCCCACCTCCAATCCTCACTGCCCACTTTTCCAAGTAACGCATTAATGGTGTTGTTTTGCGTGTGTCGAGAATCTTTGTTCCATATTCTTCAACTGCCTTCACATATTTATTTGTTGTAGTTGCAATTCCACTCATTCGCTGCATACAATTTAATACTAATCGTTCAGCCGTTAAGATGCTCCTAACACTTCCACTTACAGTAAAAAGTATATCTCCATAATGTACAAATTGCCCATCTATTGCTGTAATATTTTGAATTAAGGAGTTGTCTATTTCATTAAATATTTGTTGTGATAGTTCTAAACCCGCAATAATTCCTTCATCCTTTACAAGTAGATGTGCTTGTCCTATCTTGTTTTTGGGAATCGTGGCAAGTGAGGTATGATCTCCGTTACCAAGATCTTCGCTAAGTGCCGCCTTTATAAAATCTCGTAGTTCCATATAATGCTGCAAAGTTGCTAATTCTTCAGAGAATTTTATAGGGCAAAAAAAAAGGATCTCATTTTGGAGATCCTTTGTTGATAAATTACTTTTTTATGCAAATTATTATTCTTTCATAAATCTTAATTCTTGAATTATTGAAGTCGTGCCTTGCTGTTTCACATAAAAATAAGTACGGTAAGTAACTCCTTGACTAGTGACCAAACTACCTATTGCATATCGGGCTCCCTCTTTTGATTCTCCTTTATGGATTATATTAAATGTTTTTGGAGTGTTTTTACTGAAAAAATCTCTTAAAATCTGCTCAGCTTGAACTTTACTGTAAACTTCTTCTTGGTTAACAATTGTCAGATCAACAGTATTGCCGAAATAAAGTGAAATTGAATGGGCATCCCCTGATCTAATTGAATTCCCAATTTCATCGAAAATATCAAGTGAAGCAAATGACGTAATCGTTGTTAAAACGAAGAACGAAAGTGTAGTAAGGATGGTTTTCATGGTTTGTAGTAAAGTCTTAAATTTTTTCAAAAATCAAGCCAAGACTTTCGTTTTGAAGTGAGAGCATTTTCCATTTCTCAATTTTATACAATTATAAGCCCTTCTGCTCTCAGATTTGCGTGTTATCTTCGCACATTATTAACAATTTATCATCTAAATTTAATAAAACTTTGAAAGTCAAATTTGTGCAATTATATCGTACTGAAGATTCCTGGCTTAAAACGGGGATTAATTTGTATTCAGAGAGGTTAAATAGGTATATTTCATTCGAGAGTAAGGAACTCGATGTACCTAGTGCGAAAGGGAAAAGCAAGGAGCAGGCACAATTAGCTGAAGCTGAAAAGGTCTTTGGACAAATAAAACCAACAGATTATGTGGTTCTTTTAGATGAAAAAGGTAAGAGTTTCACTTCAGAAGAATTCGCCTCTTGGATGAATAAAAAATTCACAAGTATTTCTGGTGATTTGATATTTGTTGTTGGTGGCGCTTACGGATTCCATGAATCTTTACGCCAACGTTCAAAAGAATCAATAGCTTTATCTGCTATGACCTTTACACATCAAATGGTACGGGTAATTTTTGTGGAACAATTATATCGTGCAATGACGATCTTGAAGAATGAACCATACCATCATTCTTAATGTAAAAGTTCTTGATAAAGTTTTGAATAAGTATTCACACCTTCTCTTAAGGAAAAGTATTTTTTAGCAGTTTTCCTGATATAATTTTTCTGTTCATCACTAATGCTCTTACTTAATTTTGAGATGGCCTCATCATAAGCTTGTGTTGTAAATGCATCACAAACAACGCCTGTATCGCTATCTCGAATTATTTGGTCTGTATCACCTATTCCTTTATTGCAAACTAATGGAATTCCCATGCTCATCAGTTCACCATGTTTGGTGGGAGAACTTGCTTGTTTTGAAAAAGAGGCTTTGATAAAAAAAACAGAAGCAGAACTTAAGCTTAACAAAGCTGGTACATCTTTTCGTTGTGCTGATTTTATAATTATTCTTGAGGCTGGAATATTTCGTTCTTCAACAAGTTTTAGAATCATTTCTGGTTCTTCTTGAGTGATAAAAAGAAAACAAGCTTCTGGAAATTTTATCAATACTCGTTTAAAAAAATCAAGCATTTCTGCGCAAAGATACCACGTACCAATTCCTCCTAAGTAAGTTAATACAAAAGCCTCTTCTGGAATATTTAGCTCCTTACGAAATGTTGTTTTCATCTCATTAGAAATATTTCGAGGATCAAAAAAATCAATATCAGCACAACAGGGGATTACTTTTATTAATTGATTATTCAATGATCTGCCTTGAATATTTTTTATTAATGGTAACGCTTTATACGTTAAAGATACAACAGCATCTGCATGGATAAATATTTCTTTTTCTTTTCTCTTAAGATAACGGTAAATTATTTTAAAAAAGGGATTGGACAAATTCCAAATATTTCCTTCAACACGCTCATCAACCCAAAATCCTCGCATATCAAATATAAATTTTGAGTTATTTTGTTTTGCTAATTTCCTCCCAATCATTGCTGTTAATTGGCTTCTACAATGAAATAATTTAAAGTGAAATACCTTGTTAAGTTTTTTCGCAAGTTGATACATATTATAAAGATCAAAGAGCGTACTTAATACAGGTGGGTTTTTAGTGTAAGAAAGTGGATGCCAAACAATGCCATTTGAATTACATTGCGCTTCAATATTGTTACCAAATTGTTTAAAACGTTCGGGTTTCTCAAAGCTAATGATATGGATTTTATAACCAGAATTTGACAATCCAAACAAATAAGTTAATACTTGCGACTGACCTAGTGGATCCGTCATGCCGTCGTAGGATAAAAAAAGGATCAATTATTTTGTGGGTTAAATTAAGTTATCAGTCCTTTTCGGAAAATATTTATTTCTCAATTCTAGAAATGGTAATTCAATCAATTTTGAAAGTAATATTCCCGCTAGGATGCTGCCACAAAAGTAGATGATAAAATACAAAGGTGTGTTAAGATTAACTTCGTATTCCAACCTCTTTACTAACATCGTTATGGCTAAATGAATAATGTAAATGGAGTAGGAGTAGAAACCTATTTTTCTAATTGCTTCAAAAAGCGGTTTTGTTACGACACTGGTGATCTTATTTTCGGCATTTTCTGTTGTTAATATTAGCGCCAATAATAATCCGAAAGCGATATATAGAAATGTAAATCCTATGGTCCTAATGAAAAACGAAGTCTCAGGTTTAATAAATGGAGAAAAGGAACTTAGAACCAGAATTAGAGGAATAAATAATTTCTTAAACTTACCTACGAATTTTTTTAAAAATGCTTTATCAAAATAAATTAGGTAAGAAATTATTACACCAGCAAATAGTGAGTCGAGTCGAAGATGTGTTTCGAAGAAATTTTCTTTCTCTGGAAAATAATGGTTGGTGATAATCCTAGACATTAAACACCCAAATAGAATAATGACCGAGATACTGTAGAATATCATTTTTCTTTCTAGTAATTTCCATTTGACTAAGAAATATAGTAAAATGGATAAGATAAAATAAAAATGTTCTTCAACTGCAAGTGACCAAGTGTGATTCCAAAGTCGTCCAATGTAGTTTTGTAAGAAAAAAAGTTCGCCGAGTAATTTCGACTTAGATATTTGAGTGCCAGATAGTAAATCACAAATTACAGTCGACATTATAAAAATGTAAAAAAGCGGATAAATTTTAAACCCTCTTTGTATCAGAAATAATCGAATCCTAATATTTCCAAATTTTTGGTATTCTGAAAACAATAAACCTGAAACAAGAAATCCACTAAGAACAAAAAATAAGTCGACGCCAATCCAGCCCATTGTTATAGTATGAAAAGGGAAAATGTCGAAAAAGCACCATGATTACAGCAAGTCCACGTTAAAAATCAATTTCCTTAAGGCGATATGTTGGTATCATCTATTTATTTAAAGTTATTGAAATCGAAATAATTAAAACTTACTTTGGAATATCATAAATTTCGATTTAGAATTCAAATATAGCTCCTTTTTATTTTAGGCATGAGTTTGTTAAAGGAGTTTTCCATGATTTTAATATTCAGTACTTTTGTAACTTAATAAAGCAACTTATGCAATTTTATTCGATGGCGGATTTCCTTTTTGGCCCCATTGCGTTGCTTATTATTATTTTTCTGGCAAGGGTTTACGCAAAGCGTAAAATGGAGAATAATCCAATGTTTAAATATTTTTTGCCAGGATTAAGTATTAAACTTTTTGGTGCTTTTGGATTATGTATAGTTTATACTTTATACTATGGAGGAGGTGATACGATTCAATATTATCATGATGGTGTTTGTTTAGTAAAACTATTGTTTTATAACCCACCCGCATTTTATAGAATTATTACTCATGCTCATGACCCTTCCAATATTGAATTTTTTAGTACAGACACAGGTTATCCAACTTACATTCGAGATAAAGAAACTTGGTTTGTAGTTAAGTTGTCTTTTATTTTTGTTTTGTTCGGTTTTGGAAGCATAATTGCAACTAATTTCTTAGTAGCAACATTTTCCTTTATGGGTGTATGGCGATTGTTTAAAGTGTTTAATAATGAATTTCCAGAAATTCAAAAGCAACTAGCTCTTACTATATTTTTTATCCCATCTGTATTCTTTTGGGGGTCAGGATTGTTAAAGGATTCTTTCACCTTTGCAGGAACCGGTTATTTTGTATATGGCTATTATATGGCATTCATTAAAAAGGAAAAAATACTTGGAAATTTAATCGTAGCTATTCTTGCCGCACTCGTAATCTTATCAATTAAGCCTTATATTTTTGTTGGTTTAATGCCCGGTACTATTTTTTGGTCTGTACACAAAATTATTTCACAGATAAAGGGTAAAATCGCCAAAATTGCTACAATTCCTTTATTCTTATTATTAGGTGCAGTATTTGGCTATATACTCCTAACTCTTTTGCAAGATCAGTTATCAGCATACTCTATTGAGAAAATCTTAATGAAATCGGTAGTTACGCAACAAGATTTAAAAATGGAATATTACCACGGAAACTCTTTCAACATCGGTGATTTTGACCCTACAATACCATCCATGTTACAAAAATTTCCGCAAGCCTTATCTGCTACCTTGTTCCGACCATTTTTGTTGGAGGCAAATAATATTGTAATGTTCTTGTCGTCAATTGAAAACCTATTAATTCTAATTCTAACTATCCGTGTATTGATTATGGTTCGTGTTTTCGGAATATTTCGATTTTTTCTAAGGCACCATTTACTAACATTCAGCCTTATATTCTCTATTTTCTTTGGATTTGCAGTAGGAATTTCTACAAGTAATTTTGGAAGCTTAGTTCGCTATAAAATTCCTTGTATTCCATTCTTTGTTGCTTCACTATTTATTATTCAACATCTGAAGCAAAAGGAAATCGATGAAGAAAAGCGCAAAACACATGAGGAGTTAAATCCAAAAGAATTATTGAAAATTCAAGAAAAATTATCATCCTAATTATTCTTCGAATTTATTCAGTTTCATCCATCTATGTAGAACAATTAATAGCCAAATTCTATTGTATAAGTAATCTTCGCCTCCAAGAAATTTGTTGACGAGTTTTTTAACGATATCATAATCTACAACTGCTATTGATTTTACTGTTGTTTCATTAAGGTTCTCATCGATAAGATAACGAAGTTCATTACGTAGCCATTTATTTAATGGTATTGCAAATCCCTGTTTGGGCCGTTCAAATAATTGTTTCGGCACATACTTATATAAGATTTCTTTTAAGATATATTTTGTAACGCCTTGATGATATTTTAAGTTGGGATCTAAATTCAATGCAAATTCAACAACTCTATGATCAAGATATGGCACCCTTGTCTCAATTGAGAAGCGCATACTTGCTCGATCTACTTTTGTCAGTAAATCATCTGATAAATAATATTGAATATCAAACAATGCTTGCTGCTCCATTGCAGTTAATGTTCTGGTATTTACATTTATTCCTTTTGATGTTAATATATCACGAATAATTAAATTTGTTCCAGAATAATCATAGGTATCAAATTCGGATGGATAAACATAAGGTTGTTTTAATAAACTGCTTATCTCATCTGAAGTAAAAAAATATTGTTCTTGCGAAAAAATATGACTACGAATATTTCTAGAATGCTCAGTTAATAATATGTGACTTATCCTTTGAAATCGAGATGATAAATGTGAGAAAACAGAAGCCATAGGCTTACGAAAAATCTTATAGAATGAACTGTCAAGACGTTTTGCCCATTGGTACGATCCATAACCAAAAAATAATTCATCTCCGCCTTCACCAGATAACGTAACAGTGACATATTTGCTGGCAAGTTTTGAAACGAGCATCGTCGGAATAGCAGATGTATCTGCAAATGGTTCATCATACGTTTCAAATAATGAATCTATCAAACTAATGGCATCTTTATATGATACAATAAATTCATGATGATTTGTTCCTAAATAATTTGCAACTGCTTTCGCATATTCTGATTCATTATAAGAATTTTCTTCAAACCCAATAGAGAATGTGTTTACTTTGACACTCGATAAATTTACTGCTTGTGCGGTAACTAAACTAGAATCGATACCTCCACTTAAAAAAACACCAAAAGGAACATCACTTTTTAGTTGATATTGAACAGAACTCATTAATAAGTCACTTAACTTTATTAATGCTTCTTCCTTATCATGAATAATATTATTTGTTAATTTTTGCTTAGGATTCCAATATCTTGTTTCTTCAATTCCATTTCTGCTAACTTTCATCCAACTTCCAGGGAGCATCTTAAATAAATGTTTATAAATTGTAGAAGGAGCAGGTATAAATCCCAAGTGCAGAAAATCATTTATTGCTTGTGGATTTAAAATTTTCTTAAGCTTACTTAATTCTTGTAATGATTTTAGTTCAGAGGCAAATGCAAAGTGAACTCCATCCCAATAATACACTAATGGTTTAATACCTAGTTTGTCACGAAAAAGAAAAAGTTCTTCCATTTCTTTATCATAAATTGCTATAGCAAACATGCCATTTAATTGATCCAAAAAATCAACTCCATATTGTGAGAAAGCTTCAAGTATCATTTCAGTATCACTTGAAGTACGAAACTTACTTTGATTATGTATTCCTGCTCCTTCTTTTAAACTCGCACCTATTTCGCTGTAATTGTACACCTCACCATTGTAAACTATTACATATCGATCATTAGAAGAAAACATGGGTTGATTAGCTCGTGAAGATAAATCGATGATGGATAATCTTCGATGCCCTAATCCACAATAATCATCCATAAAAAATCCTTCCGCATCAGGACCACGATGTTGTAATTTGTTATTCATTGCTTCAAGATCTGATCTCTCGAAGAAGGGTTGAAATGAAATAAATCCGGTTATTCCGCACATAAATTATTAGATAATACTGTTACTCTTATTCAAACCAATATTCCATATTGATACAAAGATAATTAATTGCTAAGCTTGAAGATTAATAACAATTATGATTAAAATTTATTTACCGCTTTTCTGAATTGCTTCCCAAGGTATTAATTCCTACTTTTAGTTCAACTATTTAAACTTTAAATTCCTTTAGATTTACATTGTCCGTGATTTTCATAGTGGAATTTGTACGGAATAATAAGAGCGTTTTATTGTAATTATTTTTATTGAATTTCATTTATAATATTTGAAATTTTTTTTTGCCAAATCAATAAATAGGAAACACCAAAAGGAAGGGCGATATATTTATTTAACAATTTTCTTTCAGCAGACATTAAATGATAAGGGATTTTACCACTATGATCTTTAGAACCAACTGTAAAATCTGACCCCGCACCATGTCGCATAAAATTTTTTGGAAGCAATTTTGATAGTAGTCGAAAGGATGCTATTGGAAGGAATAAAAAAGTATTGAAGTAGCTTGAAAAAATTATTTCTCCATACGATTTAAATAGCGCTTTGAAATTAGATGCTGTATATCGTCTTATATGGTGATTTACATCATCATGTTTACTCCATAAAAACATGAACGATGGAACAGTACAAAAAACATGACCGTTTTTTTTCACTACTCTTCTCAATTCAGAAGTAGCCAATGCATCATCTTCTACGTGTTCTACTACATCAAATGCACATACTAAATCAAACGAATCGTTTTCAAACGGCAGAGATGTAATCGAAGCTTCAATGGCTTTAATATTTAATTCCTCTTTTAAAAATTTACAACAATCTGATTCGTACTCTACAGAAATTACTTCACCAAATTTTGAAAGCATTGTTGATGTAGCACCCGTAGCAGCACCAACATTTAATATTTTTAAATTTCTGCCTTTTGAAATTTTCGAGATCTGGTCATGGAGTATTAAAGTTCGAGCTTTAAACCACCAATGATTTCTTTCAAGAGCATAATATTCTAAATAATATTGATTATCCATTTTGTTCTTGTTGGTCGATAATTTTTTTATCTACAACGAATAATGGCCTGTTCCTAACTTGATTGTAAATACGAAGTACATATTCGCCAATTAATCCTAATGAAATTAATTGAACTCCACTGAAAAGTATTATCGCAATTATTAAAGTAGCAAATCCAGCGGGAACATCATTATAAATTATTTTTCGAAGTATTACGTAGGTTAAATAAAAAAGTGAAAAGATGATCGAATATAATCCCATTCTTGTAATTAGTTTTATAGGAAACTCGCTAAAATTGAAGATACCGTTGTATGCTAATTCCAAAAGTTTTCGAAAACTATAGTTGCTTTCTCCTTCAGCACGAGCATTACGTTCATATTCAATACCACATTGTTTGAACCCAACCCATGAGCGCATTCCACGCAAATATCTACTTTGCTCGGGCATACTTATCAAATGATCCACAACTCTACGACTTATCATACCAAAATCGCCACTATCAATTGGAATCTTGAAATTGCTTACAGAACGTTGTAAGCGATAGTAAAGCCAATAGGCTAGTTTTTTAAAAAATCCTTCTTTTCTATTTCTTCGTACAGCATATACTACATCATAACCCTCTTCAAGTTTAGTGTAAAAAAGGGAGACCATTTCTGGAGGATCTTGTAGGTCGCCATCCAT
Source organism: Bacteroidia bacterium (assembly GCA_038206385.1). Classification (GTDB taxonomy): domain Bacteria; phylum Bacteroidota; class Bacteroidia; order AKYH767-A; family OLB10; genus JANXSD01. The sequence goes on from JBBRAW010000010.1 coordinate 20,278, forward strand.
CATCACAATAGCTTTTGTTCCTCTAGCATTAACTAATCCAGCACTTAAAGCTAATTGATGTCCATGATTTCTACTAAGTATCAATCCCTGGTATCGGGAATCTGAAAAACAAAGATCTTCTACTAATTCAATGGTGCCATCTGTACTTCCATCATCAATAAAAACTACCTCGCATGAAAATGATATGGATTCCATTACAGCATTTAAACGAGCTGTAAGTTGTTTAAAAATTTGAGCTTCGTTGTAAAGTGGGATGACAAGAGATACTTCTGGAGGTGAGTTTAATTTCATTGCTGCTTAATTGCAGTTGGAATGTCAAAACTAACAGATTTCGATCAATCAACGTCTTATATTGTCATTCAAATATCTATTTACTCATAAATCTTAACTTTCCAATGAATGGATTTGAATATATATTATCATTGTAAGTAGCTTTTAATGAATAATATAAGTATTGTACTTGTGTAACTGAAAAAGATTGGAAAATTGAATAATATTATATCATTTCAGTTCCTATTTTTGCACTGTATAAAGTTTTCGCATCTCTTTCATTAAATTGATGGTTTTAAAGAAAATGAAACTGTTTAAAACGCTACTTCTAATAAAGTTCAAAATCTAATATGAAACCCGAAACTGAGTTCGAAATCAAGCCCCAGCAGCGAATTAGTCTGGGTATTCGGGAAATAATAGACAACCGAGAACTGTTATATTTCTTTACCTGGAGAGATATTAAGGTTAAGTATAAACAAACTGTATTGGGTTTTGCGTGGGCCGTCATTCAACCTATTATGATGGTAATAATATTTACTTTTTTCTTCGGAAAAACGCTTGCTGTCCCATCTGATAATGTCCCTTATCCCATTTTCGTTTTTGCAGGATTATTACTTTGGAATATTTTTTCAAATGGATTAAGCAATGCTGCAAATAGTATGGTTAGTAATGCTAATATCATCAAAAAAATATATTTTCCGCGACTTATAATTCCACTATCAGCCATATTAGTAACACTATTTGATTTCATTATGGCATTTGTCCTGTTTTTAGGGATGCTCGTTTGGTATAAATTGCCCGTGGATCCACTTTTTTTTACATCAAGTATAATTATCAGCCTTGTTCTAGTAACCTTGGGTACTTTCGGGCCAGGGTGTTTACTAGCTTCCTTGAATGTGAAATACCGGGATTTTCGATACATAATTCCATTTCTTATTCAGGCACTACTCTTTATTACTCCTGTGATTTACCCAGTAAGTATGATAAAACACCCTTATATAAAATGGATTATCGCTTTGAATCCAATGACAGGAGCAATAAATTTATTTCGATCTACTATTACAGGTAAGGATCCTGATATTAATTTAATTCTTGTAAGTACCATTTCAGCAGTATTTTTCTTTATTGTTGGAGTATATTATTTCAGGAAAACTGAAGCTTATTTTGCAGATTTAGCTTGATTTATGAAACCGATATTAGAAGTAAAAAATATTTCAAAAAAGTTCATTATTGATCATGAACAACAAGCTTATCTAAGCCTAAGAGAAAAGTTGCAATCTGTTTTTTCTAGTAAAAGTACGAAAGAAGAATTTTGGGCATTAAAGGATATTAATTTTCAAGTTGAAAGAGGTGAAACAATTGGAATAATTGGAAAGAATGGTGCGGGAAAATCTACGCTGCTTAAAATATTTTCAAAAATAACTCCACCAACTACAGGATCAATAATCACTAGAGGTAGAATTGCAAGTTTATTAGAAGTGGGTACCGGTTTTCATCCAGAGTTGTCGGGAAGGGAAAATATTTATTTGAATGGATCCATTTTAGGAATGAAACGTAAAGAAATTGAACTAAAATTTGATGAAATTGTAGACTTTTCAGGGGTGGAAAAATTTCTTGATACACCGTTAAAACGTTATTCTAGTGGAATGCAATTACGATTAGCTTTCGCTGTGGCTGCATTCCTGGAACCTGAAATATTAATTATTGACGAAGTACTTGCCGTTGGTGATGCAGAGTTTCAACGTAAATGTATGGGGCAAATGGAAGAGGTGAGCAGAAGTGGTCGCACAATTTTATTTGTTAGTCATAATATGGCAGCTGTATCTCAACTATGTAAAAAAACAGTTTGGTTGCACGATGGTGAAATAAAACAAATTGGTAATACTTTTGAGGTAATTCCGGCGTATATTTCTCGAATTACCCATCATGATTATCAAAAAGAATGGACGCTCAATAATGCACCCGGTGATGATGAAGTTAAATTGCTTAGTTGTAAATTAATTCAAAATGAAAAGACAATTGGTGTTATTGATATCAATCAAATTTGTGAAGTAGAATTAATATTTACAGTTCTAAAACCTGTAAAAAATTTAATTTGCGGAGTAAGTATTTATACTCTTGAAGGAAATTGTATCACTGCTCACGCTGATTGGAACCCCAATGCTTTTGAACCAGGTATCTATTCACGCAAAATGCAAATTCCTGCTCAGATTTTTGCAGAAGGTGACTTTTCGATATTAGTACAACTTGTATTTTTTGACCCAGCGAAACGATCAGTATATTTACCTGATATACTTACTTTTCATGCTCATGATAGTGATAATCCAAATACCGTGAGAGGTTTGTATAAGGAAGCATGGCCGGGAATTGTACGTTTAGGTTTTAAATGGACCAATCCTCAACTTGTGGATATTAATTCATTGCAATTATGAAATGTAAAATTTGTGGAAACCTTTCAAATATTGTTTTTAAAGCTAAAGTTCTTGATCAATATGAGGTGTCTTATTATCATTGTAACTCCTGTGACTTTATTCAAACCGAGGACCCTTATTGGCTACAAGAAGCTTACAAAGATGCTGTAAGTGTTTTCGATGTTTGGTCGGTTGCTCGACCATTATTAAATAGCAAAATTGTTGCAAAATTAATTGATAGATGTTTCCCAACTACCAAGTCAAGATTTCTTGATTATGGAGGCGGAAGTGGGATTTTTGTTCGACAAATGCGTGATATAGGTTATGATTTTATTCGCTCCGATGCTTATAGTAAAAACATGTTTGCCAGATGTTTTGATTTAGAAGATATGCCAGATCAAAAATATTTTATTTTAACTACCAGCTTCGAAGTATTTGAACATTTAGCAAACCCTTTGCAGGATGTAATTAATATGTTCAAAATGACTGATAATATATTTTTTTCCACGAGCATCAAACCTAAAAAGGTCGAAAGTCCCGCTGATTGGGATTACATCGCACCTTATCATGGTCAACATATTTCGTTTTATTCGATAAAAGCACTCGAAAAAATTGCAGCTTTGACAAATAGTTTTTTACTTAGCGATGGTAAAACTTATCACACTCTTTCTAAGACAAAACTGAAAATCAATAACAAGGAATACAAAGCGATTATCAAGAATAATCAATTAGGCATTCTAGAAAAAGTGTTAAATAAAATTGGCAACAAAATCCAAAAATACGCTAATAGAAATACCATTGCAAACCGAATCTCTTTAACGGAATTAGATTCACAATACGTTATAGAAAAATTAGACAAAGGCAAATCTCATTAATTAAATAATTTATTATACATGCAATTGTTAAAACGGGTAGTTAATAGAATTAAAATTGTGTTTTCAGATAAACTAACGCAAGCTTTATATTTTAAAGGAATTCCGTTGGCTGATATAACTCATAATACTCTTAATAAATCGTTGCAATTCATAAAATTAAATTGTGAAATTCCATTAAGTTATAATGCTGATTTTTTAATTAATAGTTATGGATATGCAAAAAAAATAAAAGAAACTCATCAGGCAAAATTTATATGGACAGGTAGTGAACTGCATCTTGAAATTAATAATGTGATTCATCATGTTCAAACTGAAGAAGATATTTTTATATTATATGAAATTCATGTAGATGGTGTTTACAATTATGTTTATAGATTACCTCATAATGTATTCGATATTGGTATGAATGTTTCATTTTCTTCTCTTTATTTTGCAGGTAGATCGAATGTTGTTGAAATTCATAGCTTCGAACCCTTTAAACCAACCTTTAATCAAGCGTTAAAAAACCAATCGTTAAATCCTGAAATAAGTAAAAAAATTAAATCGTATAATTTCGGACTCGGTGAAAAGGATGAAAGTCTTCAATTGAAGTACAATTATGATTGGAAAGGTAGCGCAGGTATCGATGGAATTCCGGATAGGTTATCTGATAAGGTAAAGGATAGTAATCAAGAAATTGAAATGCGTGCTGTTAACTTCCTTGACACAATAAAATTTTCAAATGCTGATTTGCCAATCGGAGTGAAAATCGATTGTGAAGGTGCGGAATACGCAATCGTGAAATCTATAATTCTACTCCCATTTTTCGATAAAGTTCAATGGGTATTAATGGAATGGCATGAAAAGGGACCATTAGTCTTGTTAGAGTCACTAACTTCTGCAGGATTTTCTGCAATTTCTTTGCTCCCACATAGTAACGGTACAGGGATGATTTATGCATTTAGGCAATTAAAATAATGGACGATAATAATCCAATACGTGTCGCTGTAATTTCTGCTTTTCCTCCAGTTAAGGATAATTACAAAGGTCCTAATTCATTACCATATCAATTGCTAAAACATCGCCCAGATGAAATAATTGTTGATTTATATTATTTTTCACAACCTGAGATTACTCCAGAAGTCATAGCAGATTCTCTTTCAAAGTTAAACCTCGCAGCTATTACTCAAATTGATAATGATTCATATTCTAATTTTGATAAAATTAAAAAACTCATATCCCGATTTTTATTTCCAAATGAAATAAATAGTCTCCCAGGTGTTCTACAGAGTTTTTTGCCACCCCATAAAATTATTAATAATATTAAAAATAATAATTATGATCAAATATGGTTGTATCCTAGTTGGCTTTATAACTGGATTAAACCATTAAAATTGCTACCTATTATTATTTCAGGAATGGATTCGGCATCTTTACATTACACTCGATGTATTGATTTGAATTTGGCAAACAGCGACAATGAATTATCCCATATGAAGTTGTTACTCAAAAAATATATTCATCTCGAAAAAGAGATTGCGAAAACAGGAAAAAAGGTGCATATGGTAGGGAAATCTGACGCTGATTTTTTCAATAAGCTAACAAATTCTAACCAAGCTTTTTTTGTACCTCACCCACATAATGGAATCACAAAGTACGTGAATAAGGATTTTTCTGTTAAGGCAAAATTAAAAATATTAATTACAGGTCAGGCCGATAGTATTTACTTAAGAAACGAATTAGATAGGGTAATAAAAGTATTCATAGAAAATGAAAATGTTTTCAAAAACCATTTTAACTTGAATTTTATTGGATCTGGATTTGAATTAGTAATTAAGAAATTGAAAGATGCAGGGTATGAAGTAACTCATAACAATTGGGTTGCAGATTTTTCGGATGAAATAGGTAATATGGATATCCAAATTTTTCCCATTGCTGTAGGTACCGGTACCAAAGGAAAGGTGTTGCATGCCTTAGCAACAGGTTTATTGGGAATTGGTACATCCATGGCTTTCGAAAATATTAATGCAACGGAGGGAAATGATTTCTTAGTATATCGAAATGAGGACGATCTGAAATTATTTTTGCTAAATTTGATTTCAGAATCAAAATCCTATTCTGAAATAGCTGGAAACGGTGCCCGACAAATTAGAACTTATCACTCACCGGATTTAAATGCTTCTCAATTTTGGAGCGAGATAATGAATAATTCAAATTGAATTTATTAATCAAAAAAGTAGCTAAAAAATATGAATGTTTTATCGACTATATATACCAAATTTAAAATAGTTCGCTCCCGAAAAATTATTCAAAACAATTGGATAAAAGAGGGAAAACCTATTCCTCCGCCAACTAAAGTTAAACATTTGATTATTGAGGAATACAGAAAAAAAAGTAATCTCTGTAGTTTCGTGGAAACTGGTACTTTTAAAGGAGAAACCACTTTCGTTCAATCCTTTTATTTTAAATCTTGTTACACAATTGAATTAAGTACGGAGTTGTATCGATTAGCTACCGAAAAATTTAAATCTTTCCCCAATGTTCACTTGTATCATGGAGATAGTGCTATATTGTTAGGTGAAATAGTGCCTATCCCCTCCGAACCTGCCTTATTCTGGCTCGATGGGCACTATTCAGAAGGCGAAACCGCAAAAGGGGATTTAAATACACCCATTATGAAAGAGTTGGAAATTGTTATTGGTGATAAGAGATTTAAACACCTTATACTTATCGATGATGCAAGAGATTTTATTGGTAAAAATGATTATCCGACAATAAATTCATTGAAAGAATACGTTGCAAAATTAAATCCTTCAGCAAAATTTACTGTAGTAGATGATATTATTCGGATTGAACAATAGCGATATTGGAATCGTAAAAATATAATATGAAATCAATAAATGAGCAAGCTCGAATTAATTGGGTAAGTGATAAATTAAAAGGAATTGCAAGGGGTAATTCTATATTAGATGCCGGTGCTGGTGAACAACAATTTCGACAATTTTGCGATAACTTGGTTTATACTTCGCAAGATTTTGCCGCTTATACTCCCACTGAATTGGTGACTGGTTTGCAAGTTGATGGTTGGGATTATGGAAAATTAGATATTATCTCAGATATAACAAACATTCCCAGATCTAATGAATCTTTCGATGTTATTTTATGTACTGAAGTTTTTGAACATATTCCCGATCCTTTGAGTGCACTGAAAGAATTTTCCAGATTATTAAAACCAGGTGGTAAATTGATCTTAACAGCCCCTTTTGCTAGCATGACTCATTTTGCTCCTTACCATTATTCAACCGGTTTTTCACGCTTTTTTTATGAAAAACATTTACCGTTAAATAATTTTAAAATATTGGAGATCGTCCCAAATGGAAATTACTTCTCCTCGATGTTACAAGAGACTAGCAGAATTCCTTATGTTGCACATGATTATCAATTGCCTAAACCCAATAGAATCCAACTCTTGGCTCTTAAAATAGTTGAAAAAATGCTGAATAAATATGTATCAATTCCCAATAGATCTTCTGAACTAATGTGTTTGGGATGGCATGTTGTAGCAGTTAAAAATTAATCATGGTTATTGTAAAATTATCTGGAGGATTAGGAAATCAATTATTTCAAGTTGCAACCGCAAAATCATTGGCTAATAAACTTTCGTGTGAATTTAAAATAGATAACCATTTTTTTAATGATAGGCCCAATAGAGTTTTCGAATTGTGTAATTTCTCCTTAGTTTATCAGGAAATTTCAACTTTTGAACTCTATAAAACATTGCATTTATCAAAATATTTTTTGTTGGATTTAATCACAAAAAATAATCGTGTTTATGAAAAAAACATCAACGTTTTTAATGAAAAACATTTTCAATTTGATCCAATGTTATATGATCAAAATGAACCTGTAGTGTTAAATGGCTATTGGCAAAGTGAAAAATATTTTGAATCAATATCTTCTGAAATCCGAAGGGAATTTGTTCTAAAGAATGAAGTTCATTATAATTCACTTCCGATCTCCATGGAAATTTCAAATTGCAATTCCGTTTCCATACATCTTCGCCGAGGGGATTATCTTAATAACCCAATTATTAATTCTATTCACGGAGTCTTATCCGACGAATACTATTTAAATAGTATTGAGTTTTTGAAATCTAAAACAACAATCGATGAAGTCTTTATTTTTTCAGATGATGTTAATTCTGCTAATGAGTTTATTAAAAAGTATAACTATGGAATTAATATAAGTGCTCAGTCAAAAAATGCATTGTTAGATTTTCATTTGTTGCAAAAATGTAAACATAATATCATTGCTAATAGTTCGTTTAGTTGGTGGGCAGCGTGGTTAAATTCAAATCCAAATAAAATGGTTATTGCCCCCAATAATTGGTTTAAGGATGAATCAATTATTACTGATGACTTGTTTCCCAAAAGCTGGAAAATTTTGTAATTATGTATAACCCACCGATGGTTTCCGTAGTTATGCCCGTATTTAATGGCGAAGAATACTTAAGTGAAGCCATTGAGAGTATTTTAAATCAGACTTTCGCCAATTTTGAATTTTTAATCATCAATGATGGCTCTACTGATAAATCAAAATCTATTATTAAATCATATGCTGATAATAGGATTAGACTGATATGTCATGATAATAATTTGGGCTTAATTGATTCGTTAAACGAAGGTTTTAAAGAAGCAAAGGCTGATTTAATTGTTAGAATGGATGCGGATGATTGGGCTTTTCCAGATAGGTTAAATGTTCAGCTTAACTATTTAAATACTCACCCAGATATTGATGTTGCAGGATCCTATTTTGAAGCTATAGAATCTAAGAAAATTTTTAAAGTGCTTTTGCATCATGATGAGATAAGAACAGGAATGTTATTTAATTCTGAAATGGCTCACCCAACAATCATTCTTCGAAGAAAGAAATTTCTGGAGAAAAATCTCTTCTTCGATCCTGCATTTAAACATGCAGAAGATTATGAATTGTGGATTCGCGCTGCGGCTAAATTAAAGTTTGGAAATATTCCTAAGGTACTTCTGAGTTATCGAACCCATGAAGACCAAGTTTCATACAAACATAATAATACCCAGCTCGATTTAATGTTTAAATGCCAACTTATTCAATTTGAAAATATAGGAATTAATATTTCTTCTGATGAATCTACATTGCATTATTCAATTTTAAAATTAGATTATATATTTGAAACTGCTTATTTAGAGAAAGTTTTAAATTGGTTTAAGAAAATTTCTAATTCAAACTTAATATCAAACTATTTCGATCAGAAAGCATTAGATATAACTCTTTACAAGAAATGGATAAGTATCTCCGGACATTTATTAAGAAATAATTGCAAAGCAGGAAAAATAATATATAGCAACCATTTCAACGTATCGCAATCTGTTTATTTAAATGCTATTAGTTTTTATTTCCTAAAATCATTTATGATTTTAAAATTTGTAACTAAAATTAAATAGAATCATGAACGAATTAAAAATGCATGAAAATAAGCTAGCTGTTTTGGTTTTGTCTTGTGATAAAAACTGTGATTTGTGGCCTCCTTTTTTTTCATTTTATCAAAAATATTGGAAAGATTGTAATTACAAGGTTTACTTAGGTACAAATTTTTTAAAGTTTGAAAGCGATTTCGTTACTACAATAAATAGTAATGTAAAAAGTAATTGGTCTTCTGAATTAAAAATTATTTTAAATGGAATTCCAGAGAAAAATGTATTAATTATTCTTGAAGATTATTTCATCTACCAAAAAGTAAATACTAGTCAGGTTGAAGATGTTTTTAATACAATGCTTAAGTACAATGCTGGTTTTATGATGCTAGGATGCTTTCCCACTAAGTATAGATCTTTATGGAATTATACTATACTCTCCGATACACCTGCTTATGGTATCATTGATTCTCGATCTAATTATCTTGTAAATTTGCAAATTGGAATATGGAACAAAGCTATTCTTACTAATATTTTAGTCGAAGGTGAATCTCCTTGGGAGTTCGAATTAAAAGCTTCCAAACGATTTGCAAAAAACAATTTTCTTTCATTATGTGTTAGAGAAAATAGGAAGTTAAATCATGTTCATGGTCCTATTGTATATCTCTGCGGTGCATTGACAAAAGGTGTAATTATGAGAGATGCTATTAGATTATGTAAAAAAGAAAATATTGAGTTTAATATAAATGGAAAAAAAGTTGAAACGTTAGAAGAGGAAATCCTTCGACGATCATATATCGCTTTACCCCTATCCATTAGAAAAGTGATTGGGTACCTAAAAGCTTCCGTGAAAAGAATTAATAGTAAATAATATTCCAATGTTGTTAAATAAGCCCAAGATTATTCTTCTTTCATATGCCACCAAAAATTTTAGGTTTTCTCAATTTGTTTTAGCTTTTTCTGCTCGAATATTCGGAGCTAGCTCGTTTGTTTTAAAGACAAGAAAGGACCTCGAAAAGACTGATTTTTATTTGAAAAATAAAATTATTCTTGATGAAAAGATAGGAGGAGGATTTTGGTTGTGGAAACCATATTATATCAATGAATTGCTTCATCAAATGAAAGAGAATGAAATACTTTTATATGTTGATGCAGGAATAATTATAAGAAGAAGTATAAATAAGATAATACTACTTGTGAAAATGGGTTCGCCAATAACTCTTTTTTTAAATGACGTACCTCAATTTAAATATACAAAACGGGATGTGTTTATTTCGCTGCAATGCGATGAAGATAAATATCATACTGCGCCATTAATTCATGCCGGTATTCAATTGTATCGAAATTGTGATATCTCTAGGGCTTTTACAAAGAAAATTCTCGATTTGTCTTGTAAAGATCGATTAATTAGCGATGATGAAAATATGCTTGGTCAACCAAATTTATATGGCTTCGAAGTTCATCGACATGATCAATCAATCATTTCATTAATCGCATTAAAAAACGGACTTACTTTGCAACTCGACCCTACACAATATCGGACTAGTAACCAAGTTTTTAATATCTCAAATGGGTATCATAAGCCAAGTTATCAACTTTATTCTCCATGTTTTTTTGTGCACCGTCTAATCAATTTCCAATTACTATTACTTTTTAAATATCTTTTACCTAAATCTAAAAAGGAATGACTTGATTTCGTTCTTGTGGAATATTCTGGCCAATAGGAAACTCTTTTATTCTATTCTAGGACGTAATATAAATTATTATATTTGTTGATCTATTTATAAACTAAAATGTTTAAAGCTATTACTTCCCGAATTCCTGCTAATTATCTTTTTATTTTGCAAGATATTCGTAAGCGATATTTGCCAAATTCTTTCCATTTAAAAGAGCGGCAACATGCTGAAAACAGATTGAAATTTTATAATGGATTTTTGAAAAAGGATGATATCGTTTTTGATGTTGGAGCTAATTTGGGAAATAGAGTTGAAGTTTTTTTATCTCTGCAATGCAAAGTAATTGCAATAGAACCTCAGGAAGCATGCGCTGCATTTCTTACCTGGAAATTCGGAAATAATATTACTTTGGTAAAAAAGGGAATGAGTGATCACAGTGGAGTGGAGGAGTTTTTTATTTCTGATTCACATACTATTTCATCTTTCTCAAAAGATTTTATTAATTCAGTATCAGATAGTGGTAGGTTTTCTAATAAGACATGGAAAAAAAAAGTGACTTCAGAAGTGAGTACATTGGAAAACCTTATCAAACAATATGGTAAACCTACATTTATTAAAATTGATGTCGAAGGTTATGAACCCTTTGTAATTCGTGGATTGAAATCAGCTATTAATTGTGTATGTTTTGAATATACTGTACCTGAACTCACAGATAAATCAATGGAATGTTTGGTGCATCTAGGATCAATAGATTCTACTTACTTGTTCAATTATTCTGCTGGAGAAACGTACGAATTCGCGTTGAAGGTATGGGTAAGTTTGGAAGAAATGAAAAAAATTGTTATTAGTAAAAAGTTTCAATCTTCTAGCGGAGGGGATATTTATGCTAAAATTCCTAATTCATTGGCATTATAAAATTTAGTTTTAATAATTCATGTTTCAAATTAATATCTAGATGAGTTTAGAAAGTGCATGCTTAATTTGTGGAGGTAAATCTCACTGGATCGCCGATTTATCAAGAGAAAAAATTTTATCAGGTATTAGTAGTTTAATGCATGTTACGTTTCCTCAAAATACGGTAACAACTTCATATAGCATTCAATGCTGTAATGAATGTACCTTGGAGTTCGCATGGCCAGCAATACCAGGAAATAATGAATTTTATTCCTTACTCGCATCCTTACCACATTACTATACGAATGATAGGCCAGAATATAAAGTAATCGAAAAATTTATTTTGGAAAAAAATAAACCATTACGTGTTCTTGATGTGGGATGTGGTAATGGTAGTTTTCTTGAAAAACTTCTTGATAAAAATAACTTAGAATTAGTTGGATTAGATACCACCGAACTTAGTGTTGAAGCATGTAAAGGCAAAGGGTTAACAGCTTATTGTTTGCCTATAGAAGAATTTGACGACAAGAATTTTGATGTGATTGTTTCTTTCCATTGCCTTGAACATATTCCAGCACCAATACCGTTTATGAGAGCAATTATGGATAGGTTAAAATCTGGTGGTACGATCATAATCGCGACCCCCTATTCGCCGTTGTCATATGAAACGCTTTGGTATCACCCATTAAATAATCCGCCTCATCACATGTTGCGATTAAATGAAAGATCTTATAAAATGCTTGCAGATAAATTGGGTTTGGAATTAACATTAAAGAATTTTGGCGCAACATCTTTAAAAAGTAGAATTCGTACTGCCATGACTTACACTCTTTTTAATGATAATGTTTTGCTATCTCGAATGAAATTTATAAAATTAATTTTAACGCACCCATTTAAGTTTATTAAAATTTTAATCAGTCAATTGAAAAGAGATCGTATTAATGGAACTGTTGCAGGCGATGATATTTTAGCAATTTTTAAAATGCAATAGTATAAATAGTATTAGTAATGATTATTATAAATGATTTGAATTATTTTAAATTTCATTCTTGAAAATTGCAAACTAAATGCTATGAGTATATTAAAATCAAAATATAGGAATAGTATAATAATTTTTATTAGCTTTTTTCTTATTAGATTAATTTTCTCAATTGTAATTGGTTTTTTAAATAATTATCAACTTGAGCCAGATTCTATCGACCTTATTAGATTTAGTGATAAGGCCATTTCCGGGAATTTCAACTTTGATTACGGTAGATTTATCGCCTCTCCAGGCTTTCCAATATTTGCTGCATTCCATAAAATGGTATTTGGTAGATTTTGGAATTACATGCTCGTCTTTTCGCAAATTATTTTGTCAAGCTTAAGTGGTATTTATTTGTATGGAATTGCGAATCTTATTTTTAATGATAGAAAAGTTGCGATAATATCAACTATTATTTATGGGTTGTTTCCATTAACTTTTTGGTATGTGAATACTTTTTGCCAGGAAACTTTATTCCAAAGTTTATTTATCATCTCTATTTATCATTTAATTGCAACTTGCAAAGGTCAGAATCTTAAATCATTATTTTTATCATCTCTTTTCTTCTCCTTCGCATATTTAACCAAATCGCATATTTTAATTTTCAGTTTGTTTGTTCCTTTAATATTATACTTTAATTTAAAATCTCTTAAAACAGTCATATGCTATTCAATTATTTTTGCTTCTATATGCTTATGTTTTTCACTACCATATGGATTATATAATAAAAGAAAAAGTGATATTTATGTATTATCATCAAATGGAGCTGGGTTCCAATTCTATTTAGGAAATACAAATGCAGGTTATGTTTCCTTAGTTGATGTTCCTTTGAAATCATCTAATGATTATCGAAAAATTAAAGACATTACAACTACTGCAGGATTTTTCAATGGAAATCAAAATAAATTTGATAGTATTTTGAAATTGCCACAAAGCACTAAGCAATCTTTATTTTTTAAGGAAGGTTGCAAATGGTTGAGACAAAATCCGCAGAAAGCTATTAAAATGAAAATTTATGATATAGGTTTATTTTTAATGCCAGGTGTTTCATTTCGCCATTATGAATTTAAGCAATGGATTCTGGCACTCATTTTATCGTTTCCCATTTATTTATTGGCGTATATTGGAATAATTATCTCATTGAAAAGAAATGTAAATAAGCACTTTTATATGCTTTCCATCTTTTTGTCAATGCTTTTGTTTTCTACCGTATTTTATGTTCAAAATAGATTTAGAACAATTACAATTGAGCCATTCTTTATTATTTATGCAAGTTATTCAATTAATCTATTTTTCCTGAAATATGTTAAAAAAATTAAATTACTAATCAACATAAATTTTTTCAGTTCTATTTTCTAGATTGAAAAATACCTTTAGCTATCAATTAAATTTTTTTCCGAAATTTACTGAGTTTTAAAGTTCCATTTACATAAATGAGTTGCTTTGTTTTTAATTAATTAGATTTGTATAATAATACATATTGATATTTAAGTGAAAATAAGTATAATTATTCCTACCAAAGATCGGCTTGAAATATTACTGCAAACACTTCGTAAAGTACAGGATTGTTTAGATGGTATGGAAGCTGAGGTGATCGTAGTTAACGATTCTGAAACTCAAGGTGTAGATCTATTTGGATTTAGTTCGAAATTTAAAGTAGTAAGAAATCCATTATCTGGCGTTGCTTCTGCTAGAAACTATGGAGCATCCTTGGCAAAGGCGAACTTACTTTGGTTTCTCGATGATGATATGTGGATTGATAAGGAACTTTTTAATCAAGCAATATCTCTTAATAATGAGTTCCCTAATGCAATTTTTAATTTTAATTGGGTTTATCCGCCGTATTTAATTGAACAAATTAGAGCGATACCTTTTGGTCGTTTTCTTGAAAATATTGAGTTCATCACGATGAAAGGTTGGTGCAAAGGGACATCTTGGGACGACACAAAAATATTCCCTGCTAAAGGTTTAGCAGGAGCCACTCTATTAATTCCTGCTGTAGTTTATAAAAATGTGAATGGTTATGATGAAAGCTTTCCTTTAGCTGGATTTGAAGACTATGATTTCACTGTTAGGGTTCTTAAGGAAGGAATTCCTTGCTTTATAGAACCTCGTTTTACAGCTTTGCATAATGAAGTTAATAAAACTAATCTGAGAGGATTTCTAATCCGAACCTTTAATAATGCTATAACGCGAAAACATGCTGTAAGTATTGGATATACAAATCAACAAATAACTTATTCTATCCTTAAGAAATATGGTTATAAATTGATATTATTATTGCAACCACTACTTTTAAATGTTACAGATTATTGGCCCAAAACTTCCTCATTTGACTTTATCTATTTTCGATTATGTCAATTATTAATAGGTGCTAACATTTATAAAGGTTTTCACAAAATTAAATAGGTGGATCATGGGAAAATCATTCACATCTTCTGGTACGTGGCTTTACGTGATATCTGATGTAAACAATAGTCAAGCGTTTGAGAATTTTTTTAAAGCAATTAGGCCGAGTAACAATGATATTCATATATTATTTCTTTATCCTTATGCTCCTGAATTGCAAATCAAATGTGATCAGTTGGGCTATAAAACTAAATGGATTAAATATAATTCCAAGAAAAGTATTCCTAAAGTATTTCTTAAAGTCTGCTATCAAATAATTCAACTTCGCCCTAAATTAATTCATAATCATTTATTCGACGCTTCTTTAATTGGTTTGTTCGCATCATGGATTTTAAAAGTGAAAATAAGAATTCATACTAGGCATCATGCTTCAATGCACCATGAATATTTTCCACATGTTGTAAAATATGATAATATGATAAATATTTTTTCTACAAAAATTATTGCTGTTTCAGAAAATATCCGTACTATTCTTATTGAAAAGGAAAATGTGCAAAGCAAAAAAATCAAAGTAATCTACCACGGTTTTGATTTGTCAAATTTCAACAATGTTAATTCCACACGCATCATTGAACTTCAAAAAAAGTACAACATTGAAAAAAATGCGTTTGTAGTTGGAATGATTTCGCGCTACACACATTGGAAAGGAATTCAATATGTAATTCCTGCATTTAAAAAGTTGTTAATGGAATTTCCACACTCCGTTTTGGTTCTTGCAAATGCATCTGGCGACTATACAACAGAAATTAAATCTTTATTGAAAAATTTGCCAGTCGAAAGCTATCGAGAAATCTCTTTTGAAAAGGATAGTCCTTCTCTTTTTAAGATGTTCAATGTATTTGTTCATGTTCCAATTGACGATCACTCCGAAGCATTTGGTCAGGTGTATGTTGAAGCTCTTGCAGCAAAATGTCCAACTATCTTTACAATTTCAGGAATTGCTAAGGAGTTTATAATTCCAGATAAAAATTCAACTGTTGTGCCATTTTGTAATTCAGAAGCAATTTACTTTGCACTTAGGAATCAGATAATTGATCCCGCTAAAACAGAATCCCTAGTGTTAAATGGTTTCAATGATGTTCATAAACAATTTGCGATCGAAATGATGATTGATAAAACCTTAGAATGTTATGCAAACTGAGAATTTACTTTTTTCGATTGTTGTGCCTTGTTATAACAGAGGATCTCTAATAAGCATTGCAGTGAATTCGGTGCTCTCTCAAACAATATCAAATTGGGAACTAATAGTTGTAGATGACGGAAGTACTGATAATACGGAAGAGGTAATCAAGTGTTTTAATGATAATAGGATTCACTATCTGAAAACGGAAAACCGTGAAAGAGGTGCAGCAAGAAATTCTGGAATAAAACTTTCAAAAGGGAATTATATTGTTTTACTCGATTCAGATGATTACTTATTGCCAAATCATTTAGAGACTGTAGAATCAATTATTGTAAAAAATCCATCAATAGATTTTTTACATCTTAATTACGAATTTCGTAGTGTGTCTGGCGATTTAGTTAGGAAATCAAGTAAATTACCTAAAGTTCTTAATTCTATTTTAGTAGGAACAAATGTAATAGGATGCGCAGGTGTAGTGATGGAGAAGCAATTAGCCTTATCAAATCCTTTTTCTGAAATTCGCGGCTTATCAGGTACTGAAGATTATGAACTTTGGTTGCGTATTGCTTCCAAAATTGAATTGTATCATTTTCCTCAAGTTACAACTGTAATGGTGGAGCATGATGGTCGAAGCATGGTTGAAACTGATATCAGTAAAATTGAACAACGAATTCTACTTTTTGTACATCTAACAAAAAACAACAAGGAAATAGCGAAATTTCTCGGATGGAAATGGAGGTACTTTTTCTCAAATCGATTTAGCTATATTTCATTACACGCTTCTTTAGATGGGAAGATACAAGTTTCATTGAAATACTGGTTAAAAGCCTTTGTGAAATTTCCTTTTTTTTGTTTCAGTACACGCTCATTTTCAATAATTAAGAATATCATAGTCAAATTTTTTTAAGAATTAAAGAGGATTTTGACTAATATTGTCTTATACTAATCCGTCTAGAATTAATAATGTCAAGTATTTTTCTACAAATTGGCCGAACTATTCAAGATGGCAAAAAAAATCACAATTCCGAAAAGATTCGGATCCTATCAGCGCATCTTTCCTATCCACATTTGATAGAGAGTCAAAAACTCTTTCATGTAAATGATCATCATGTGTTTTACCTATCTTCAAACAATCCTGGTATTCTAGTTCATGAAATGAATGTTTGTTGTGGATTACTGCCTGATGTAACTGATGATTGGTGGCTTAGGGACATGCCTCCATCTGCGTCATTTATGATGACAAATGATAGCACTCAATGTGTATTGCAGGCAAATCAAGTTGCAAGTCGATCAGTTTGGTATTATTTTGATCAAGAACAGTTTATTGTTTCTACTTCTCAAAGAGCAATTGTTGCATGGCTTGGATCATTTGAAAGTAATCCTCAAGCTACCTCATGGATGTTAGCTACTGGTAATTTAGGTCCTGGAAATTCTTGGGATTTAAGAATAAAACATTTGGGTGCAGGACAAATAATTATGTTGGATAAGAACTCATGGTGTATCGATATAAAAAAACATGCAACCCCATTAATAAATCCTCAGCGTAATCCTTTAGATCAAAAGAATGAACTCGCCGATCTAATGGAAAAAGCTTTTTCATCAGTAGAAAAATCAAGTTCACTTTCTAATTCAATTTTAACACTCTCAGGAGGGTTTGATTCTCGTGCCGTACTTTATTATTTAGTTAAAGCAAACCAATTCGTTCCAACAGCAACTTGGGGCTTATCCTCTGCAGCTAATGAAGTGGATACCGATTCACATATTGCTGGACTTATTGCATCGAAATTAAAAGTAAAGCACCGCTATTTTGCTACCGACTTTAAAGAACCTTCTTTCGAACCGCTATTAGATAATTTTTTAAAATTGGCAGAAGGTAGATTAGATCACATCAATTCTTTTATGGATGGATTTCAGATGTGGCAACAATTATATAAAGAAGGATTTCGAAATGTAATTCGTGCTGATGAGGTTTTTGGATGGCTTCCATCTCGGACGGAACAAGATGTTAGAATCTCTCTTGATTATCATAAAATGGATGATAATTCTAATATGCGTCCATTAATGGATTTTGATATTGAGCCTCAATTTTATCCAGAAGAATTTATAAAATATCAAAATGAAACACTAGAATCTTGGCGTGACCGTTTATATCGTGAATTTCGATTACCATACGTTCTTACAGCTTTACACGACCTCGTACAGCCATATATGGAAGTAATTAATCCGCTATTACATGATGATTTAATTTCTTTCTCTAAGCAATTACCAGATAACTTTCGCACGAATAAACATTTGTATTCTAAGCATGTTACTAGCCTGATTCCTGATATTCCAATTGCAAGAAAAGCCTCTATACCAGAAGCATCATCAATTCTAAAATCTGCCCGAATAGTAGGTTTGTTGTTAGATGAACTTTCTTCTCAAGATTGTAGAAATTTACTTGGATCGAAATTTATAAACTGGAATCAACAGAATTTGAAAGTAAATGACAATTTGGTTAATGTTACGAATAAAGGATATGGATTATGGTTGAAAGCTTACATACCTTGGCAACTAAAAAAACTACTACGTCGTGATTTAATAAAATATAAAGCAGATTTTAATCAGCTTGCTTTTCGTGCAGTAATATCAACACGCATGCAGCGTATGTTAAAGGAAGATGCATCCTTGTTTAAGTCCGGCAGTCACAATTCTAACTGATCGCATTCTATATTATGAATCAGCCTTTCTTTTCAATTGTAATCCCTACATACAATCGTGCTCACTTAATAATAAAAACTATTGAGTCTGTTCTCAATCAACAATTTAAAGAGTTTGAATTAATTATTGTTGATGATGGTAGTACTGACAATACTGATGAAGTTGTTAAACCATTTCTAAATAATTTCATCCACTACTATAAAAAAAATAACGAAGAAAGAGCAGCAGCACGAAATTATGGCATCAAAAAAGCAATAGGTAAATATGTTACATTTTGTGACTCTGATGATTTACTTTACAATAATTATTTATCGAATGCATTCGAAACAATAAATGAAAAAAAAAATGTTTCTTGGCTTCATCTTGGTTATGAAATAAAAAGAAATAATGCAAAACCAGTAAGCATGGCTTGGATGGAGCAGAATTTCATTTTGAATTTAGCGAAAGGAAATCCACTAAGTTGTATGGGCGTTTTTGTTCGTAGCGATATAATAAAATCAAATCTCTTTAACGAGAATCGACATCTATCAGGTAGTGAAGATTGGGAATTATGGCTAAGACTCTCTGCACGATACGAAATAATTTTCGATCAAAGAGTTTCTTCAGCACTTGTAATTCATGATGAAAGAAGTGTTATTCAAACAGACGAACTTAAATTGCAATTGCGTAAATTTTTATCGATTGGATTTGCATTCGATGATATTTATGTAAGTAAAAAATACGCAAACATGAAAGTTGTCATGTTTGCGTATTTCAATACGTATATTGCTTTGCATTTATTGCTTGCAGGAAAAGTTTTATCTTCCATTAAATATTTAGTAGAAGCAATTAAAAATCACCCAGCATGTATTTTTGAAAAAAGATTCTTGGTAATTATAAAATATTTTTTCATAAATACTTTTGGATTTAGAAAGCAAACTGTTAGTCAACCGTTCTCAGCATAATTTAATTTCTATAACGAATTAGTTTTTTAACAATAGTACTATCTTTAAATTTTATCTCTGTAACATAAACTCCAGCTTCTAAACCAGAACCATTTATTACTATACTGTTATAACCTTTAAGTAATGTTTTTGATTCAGTATTCTTTACTTTTTTACCTGCAACATTGTACATACTTACAGTTACATCTCCTTCTATTGGAATGTTTAGCCCTAAATTAATCTGGTCAATAAATGGATTAGGATAAACTTCGAAAACTTGAAAATCTTTTCCAGTAGTAATGCATTTTTGATTGTCAATTAAGTCATTATCTAAAGTATTATTTACACTTGCAATTTCTAAACATAAATAACCAGGATTTTCATTGAAGTCAACTGTAAATCGTGATTTAAATAAAATATCCATTGCCATTCCTGCATAGATTGTATCAGTATCAAAGAGTTCATTGATAAGTGATTTACCATCTAATCTAGCATTTATTTCAAAACTACTTATATCAATATTTCCTTCGTTACGAACTCGAGCTTTTATCTGCCATAGATTATTTTGTTCTATAAATGAAATATTTTCAATCGCTAAGTCTAGATTTGGTGTTAAAACATATACTGTTTTATTCGCAGTATTCGTGCAGCCAAAAGCAGAAGTGCCAATTAATGTGATATTGAAAATACCTGTATCTGTAAAAGTATGAACAGGATTTATTAGTGATACTATCGATGAAGAATCACCAAAATCCCATGAATAAGATATAGCATTTGAAAGGTTTGTGAAGATTACCGGCAATGGTGGTCCACCATAAGTTACAGATGGTGTAAAGCTTACAATTGGTAAGGGATAAATACTTACATATTTTGTAATGGAGTCTTTACATCCTGCAGTCGACTGAACTACTAATTTTATAGGAATTGAATCTGCAACGGAAAGTGAAATAATTGGATTCTGAAGAATTGAATTCCCATGAGTGCCAAAAGTCCATTTCCATGAATTGATACTTCCTGAACTTAATGTGCTTAAATCAAATAAAGGAACTGCAGTATTTACACAAGCAGAATCCCTATTGAACAGAGCAACAGGAATTGGACTTACAACAATCGTATCTAATACTGTAGTACTACAAACATTATTTAAATCAGTTAATGTAAGTGAAATTGCATAACTTCCTGAATTAGGATAAACGTGACTAGGATTTGCGTTAAAGGCAACTGTGTTATCTCCGAAATCCCATTGGTATCCCGCATTTCCTAATGGTGTTCCTAGTGGATTGTAATGAAATTGTGTAGGTAGCCTCAAACAATTGTCTAATGCGGTAATGGTGAATGCTGGTGATGATTCAACAACAACAAATTTCTTTAAACTATCTATACATCCAAACGAACTTGTTGTAGTTAATGTTATTGGATAAGCACCTGGATTTTGATAGGTATGTTGAGGGTTTTGAATAGCTGATGGTAAACTGTTATCTCCAAAACTCCAATTCCAATTACTCAATGCTCCTACGGTGCAATAACTACTATCGGAAATTTGTACCGGAGTACTTGTACATGCTTTAGAAATACTAAATTGAACAATAGGTAATGCATATACAATGATAGACTTCGTTACACTAGAGGTACATCCAGATGAACTAATTATATTTAAAGTTGCAGAATAATTACCAGAGATAGAATATAAATGTGAAGGATTGTTCGCATTTAATGTGTCGCCATCCCCAAATATCCACTGCCATGAATTAATTGTTGATCCAACTGGTGATGTTGATTGATCTAGAAATGGTGTTTGTAAACCGAAACATATATTATTACTTGCAAAATTTGCAACAGGACTATCGATCACATAAATGTTATGTGTAATTGTCGAATCACAATTTGTTGGAGAAAGTACAGTTAAACTGACAGTGTAATTTCCTGATGATTGATAAACATGCGATGGATTAATATTTAATGAATCAAAACTATTATCACCAAAATTCCAATAGCGTGCAGTAATATTTTCACCCGGAAGTACATAAGAACTATCCGTAAAGTTCACTGAATTTCCCACACATGCAGTATCAGGAAGAAATTTGAAAACAGGAATTGGTTTCTCACCAATGTGTACAATGTCAGTTATTGTATCCTTACACCCATTTGTGGCAGTTGCTATCATTTGTACAGCATAATTTGCCGCTAACGATGGATATGTATTCGTTGGATTAATTAATATCGATGTTTGCGTGTCACCAAAATCCCAATTGTATTGTAAACCTATTCCACCTCCAATGGAACTGTTATTACTGAATTGTGTTGTTTCTCCTAAACAAGTATTCGCAACTGTAAATAATGCTAAAGGTCCAGGTTTAATTTGAATAACTTGGGTACTAGTATCTGAACATCCTGTACTTGAAATTACTACTAATTGTACATTATAACTGCCTTCTGGTACAAACTGATGTGTTGGAGATCCTAGTTGAGATGCTGTAGTATCTCCAAAGTCCCAATTCCAATTAGTGATTGGACCATCATTGCTACTTGAATTATCAGTGAAAGGGACATCGCTATGTGCACATTGATTATTAGAAAATGAAAAACTTGATATTGGATTTTCATGAACATATAATGTTTGTTGAACACTTGAAATACAACCAAGATCACTCGTTGATGTTAGTGTAACATTATAATTGTTGGCAAGATTATATAAATGCTGAATATTTGGTCCTGTTCCATTATTGCTATCACCAAAATCCCAATCTGAACTAATAATTGTTCCTAATACAATTGTTGAAGTATCATTAAATGTTACATTTCTCCCTTCACACGCTGCACTCATATTAAAACCTGCACTTGGAACTGGATTTATAAAAATACTATCACCATAAGCATAATCACCGGTGGAATCTGTAACAACAACACTCATATATTGATATCCACCACCATTCAATGTAAATGAAGCAGGAGAAGGGTCTGTACTGTTATTTAATGATGAAGCACATGTGTTAGGAAATGTAAATCGATGTAAATCGTTAGTTGATATTCCAACAGAAAAACCATACCAATCAGTTCCAAATTTCTTTAAACAAAATCCATCTTCACCATTTGTAAATGCTCCATTCACACCATTCAAAGTTGAACCTGAAACAGTATCACTTAATAAGTTAGTTCCAAATTTTATTTCGGAAAGTTCATTACCGGATATGTTTCCTAGAAATGCATACCATTGTCCATTATCAGTTGATAATTCAATCTCTCTTGATGCTGGTATACTTCCATTGATGGTAAGTGTGGTTATTACTGCAGCTGAATTCGCTATACTAGTTCCATAATCAAGTCGTGAAATATTCCCACTCCCTAAAAAGGCAGTAAAAACATAAAGGTTATTGCAAACTTTAGCTATTGCCGCCGATCCAATTGTTCCAGGTCCAACAATATTATTCCCATTCGCTGGTGATAAATTGGTAATGTCGGTTCCAAATTCAAAAGTTGTTATGGAAGAATTTCCCGTATTCACTGCTAAGGCATAATAATGTCCATCTGCTTCATAAAAATTCATATAATATGGTGCATTTAATCCACCACCACTAGTTGAAATACTATTTGCTATTGGATTTGGATTTGCTAAACTTGTTCCAAAATCTAATCTTATAAAATTACCATTATTGCATATCACAAATGCATACCAGTTACCATTAGCATTAATTAATTTCAAATCGGAACAACCGCCAATAATACCACCTGGGTTACCTAAACTTACCGTAGTTGGTGCGTTGGATAATGAATTGCCAAAATCAAAACGAATAATCGTAGCTCCTAAATTAACTACGAACAAATAATAATTTATTCCATCAAAAACAACATCAGTTCCTAGTCCTTGATTAAGTATACTGAAATTTCCCACGTATGTTGATGTTGGAACATGCTCCAAATCACCTGCACAAAAATCATATGCATACTTAACCGAACCCACAGTGGTATTTACTAAGGTTACGTTGCTACCAGAACATATACTATCTGGAATTTGAAAACCCGGAACCGGACATTGCGCTCTAACAATTCCAGTTAATCCAATTAATATTCCTATGATAAACAGAAATTGTTTCATTTTCCTTAGTTTCGGGTTCAACAAATGTAAGTATCTGTTATGGCTAATCAAGTGTTTCATTTAGTAATCGCATCTAATAACCACAACAAAGTGAGTGAAATACGTGAAATGGCACCTATAGGTTTCGTTTTCCACTCTCTTATGGATAAAAATATTACCCAAGAGCTCCCCGAAACTTCCGGCACTATTCCAGGAAATGCTACCGAAAAGGCAAGAGAAGTTTGGAAAATAACAGGTATGAATTGTCTTGCCGATGATTCCGGACTCTGTGTGGCTGCGCTCAATGGAGAACCCGGAGTAGATTCAGCGTTTTATGCAGGTTTACCACGCAATGATCAGTCAAATTATAATTTGTTATTGAAAAAAATGGGTGGTCGTTCTGATCGAAGAGCTCATTTTCTAACAGTAATGGCACTTATCATTGATGGTAAAGAATATCTTTTTGAAGGTAGGGTGGAAGGGACGATTAGTGAAAAACCTATTGGAAATTCTGGGTTTGGTTATGATCCCGTTTTTGTTCCAAATGGTTACGATATAACTTTTGCCCAAATGTCGGAGAAAGAAAAAAATGCAATCAGCCACCGAAAAAATGCACTTGCAAAAGTCATTGCATTTCTAAAGGTTTATAATGAGAAACAAGAAAAATGAAGCCCTCGACTCGCCTTCTTAATTATTTTTTATTCTTTTAAATAAAAACTCTTCATTTTACTAGAATTACTAGTGAAGTGCTATCTTTCCTTTCATCATAAGTCTGTACCTTTGTGATGCATGGAAAAAATCCGTATTGGAGTCATATTTGGAGGTACTTCCCGTGAACGTGAAGTGTCATTCGCAGGTGGTAGGACGGTCTACGACAATCTCAATAAATCAATTTTTGAAGCCATCCCTATTTTTATCGACAGTTTTGGAAATTTCATTCTCCTTAGCTGGGAATTGGTTTATAAAGGAAGTATTCGTGATTTCTATCCCCCTTCCGAAAATCTATCAGCAAGTGTCCATAAGTTTCAAGTGTATGCAGAAAGTTTAGGCGACCTCGATCAAGCTGATCAACACAAACTTATTCATAAAATTGGTTCTAAAGTCGAACCTTCAGCACTATCGAATTTGATGGATATGGCATTTTTATGTGTGCATGGATCCGATGGCGAAGATGGTAGGATTCAAGGGTTATTGGAGTTTTTAAGAATTCCATACTCTGGAGCTGGTATCCTTTCTTCCGCAATTGGGATGAACAAAGCAATTCAAAAACAGTTAATGGAATTGGCAGGTTTCAATATTCCAAAGTATATTACTGTCGATAGAAATCATTGGTTAACCATTAAAGATAAATCATCTTTTTTTCAACTATTGAAACGTGATGTTGGTTTCCCTTGTGTAGTAAAATCCGCTAACCAAGGTTCATCAATAGGTATTTCAATATTGCAAGAGGAAAACCTTCAGCAATTTATTAATGCAGTAAATCGTAGTCTGTTTATCAGAGAAATATTGAAATCAGATTGGGATAAAATGGATTTTGAAAATAAAGTTTTGTGGACGCGCGAACTTTGTGATATTCGAGAAGGTATCGGAATTCCATTGAGAATTTCTAGTAGAACTTTTTATCACCCCGAAGAATTGTTATCTGCATTGATGGATCTTTTTGCTGAAAATGAAGAGCAGATTACTCTTTTTGCTATCGATGGCGAAAGTGAAGTGATTATCGAATCCTTTATCGAAGGAAAAGAATTTTCTTGCATCGTCATAGAAGATGAAAATGGAACACCAATAGCCTTGCCTCCAACAGAAATTCGAAAAGGTAAAGAGTTATTCGATTATCGTTCGAAATATCTTCCAGGACTGTCTAGAAAAATTACACCAATTCACTTACCAGATGTTGAGATAAATGCTATTCGTAATTCTTGCGAACAATTGTTTACAGCACTTAAGTTTAATGTTTATGCACGAATTGATGGTTTTATAAATACTACTGGAAAAATCTTTTTAAACGATCCCAATACTACCTCTGGAATGATGCCTAGTTCGTTCTTCTTTCATCAAGCAGCAGAAATCGGACTTAATCCTTCTCAATTTATTACTTACATTATTTATACATCACTACGTAACCGATTAAAGGATTTTAAAACACAACAAAAAATTCCAAATCTTATTCGTCAATTGGATAAATTAATTGATAAAGGTCAGCAAACTTCTACTTCGCGTATTCGTGCTGCTGTTATCCTTGGAGGCTATTCTTCTGAAAGGCATATCTCTGTTGAGAGTGGTAGAAATATTTATGAAAAACTTGCTTCAAGTGATAAATATGAAGCTACTCCAATATTCTTAACCGGTTCAGATAATCAACATTTACTTTTTACAATTCCAATCAATACATTATTGAAGGATAATGCTGATGATATAAAAGAAAAGATAGAAAATTATTCTATTCATCCTGTAATTTCTGATATCATAAATCGTTGTCGAAATATCACAATGCGATTTGGCGCAACAAAAAATATAGAAACTCCAAAACAATTAAATTATAGTCAACTGGCTGAAATTACGGATGTGGTTTTCATTGCTTTACACGGAAGACCTGGTGAAGATGGATCAATTCAAAAGCAACTTGAAAAAGTTGGGTTACCTTACAATGGTTCAGGGCCAGATTCTTCACAAGTAACAATAGATAAATATCAAACAAATGAAATCTTAAAGAAGCATGGTTTTTTAGTCGCAAATAATATTCTAGTACATGAAAATGAATGGCGGAAAAATCCAATAAATTTCATCGATGCGATTCTTGAAAAATTTACATTTCCTTTTGTTGTTAAACCAGTTGATGATGGATGTAGCTCTGCAGTAAAAATAATGCGTAATAGAGAAGAACTCGAAGCATACAGCGAATTAATTTTCCGTGATGGTATTGAATTAAATCCCGATTTCGTTGCAAAACTGAAAATTAAATTGAAGGAAGAATTTCCTCGTAAAAAAATGATTCTTATCGAAGAATTAATAACTTCTAATAACGCAAAACGTTTCCTTGAAGTAACGGGAGGAATGCTAACTACATTCGATGAAAAAGGGAAAATTATTTTTGAAGTATTCGAAGCATCAGAGGCATTGTCAGAAGGTGATATCTTATCGCTCGAAGAAAAATTTCTTGCAGGTCAAGGCCAAAATTTAACACCTGCACGATACAGTAAAAATGCTAATTCTAATAAATATATTTCAACAGTTGTTAAAGAAGAATTCGAACGCGCAGCTTCGTTATTACAGATCGAAGGCTATGCAAGAATTGATGCTTTCGTACGTATTTTTGATAAAAAAGTGGAGGTGGTATTTATCGAAGTTAACTCATTACCTGGAATGACTCCTGCAACTTGTATCTTTCATCAAGCGGCTATGGCACACTATAAACCCTATGAATTTATTGATCGAATTCTTGATTTTGGTGTGCATCGCAAGCAATCTAAACTCGCAGGATTAGCAATATAATTATCCATGCAAAAACTTATCTCTTTCTTTAGGTCGCGTACTTTCTTTACTCAGTTAGGACTAACTATTATTTCTTTATTTGTAATTTTAATGTTAACATATCAGTGGTTAAGTTCCTTTACTAATCATGGTGAAACTGTTACAGTTCCTGATTTACATGGCATGAAATTTAAAGAATTGAAATCTTTACTTTCTACTAAATCACTGAATGTGCAAATATCCGATTCTTCCGTTTTTATACTTGATAAACCACCGGGAATTGTAATAGAGCAAGATCCTGCACCAAATGAAAAAGTAAAAGAAAATCGGACGATTTATGTTACTATTACCCGGACTGTTCCTCCAGGAGTTCACCTTCCAAATTTGGTAGATGTATCTCAACGACAAGCCGTAGCAATTCTTAATTCCTATGGGCTAAAAACAGGTAAGTCAATTTATAAACCTGATCTTGCCAAAGATGCCGTACTTGCAATGATGTTCAATGGCCAAACAATTAATCCGGGAGCGGAAATTCCCAAAGGTTCTGTTATTGACCTCGTTCTTGGTGATGGATTAGGAAATACCGTTATTGCTATTCCGCAATTAGTAGGACTAACTCTCGATGAAGCAACATTCTCTTTACATAGCTCACAAATAAATATAGGAACTACTACATTTGATCCAAGTGTTAAGGACACGAATGAGGCAAAAGTCTATCGCCAAGTTCCTGAGCCAGGTGATACATTAAAAATAAAACAAGGTGAATCAATTGATCTTTATCTTAAATAAAAAAATACATTTCTTATCATGAAATCATTCAATTATTATCCTTTCGCCTTTACGTTGTTTTTATTCCTAATAGTTCTCATAAATGCAAACGCTCAAGAAAGACTTATACCACTAAGTTCTAATACAGTTATTAAAAATTATATTAGTGAACATCCATTTGCATCTCAAAAAATGCAAATTGTAGATACTTTGGATCTTCCTTTTGTTGACGATTTTTCTGCGACAGATGTTTTTCCAGACGAACAAAAATGGTCAGATAAATTAGTTTTTATAAATAATAATTATGCAATAAATCCTATTTCTATTAATGTGGCAACATTTGATGGATTGGATGCAAATGGAAATGCATATGATCAATTTTCTCCCAACTCTCAAGGCTATGCAGATACTTTAACATCAAAACCATTATACCTTTTAACAAAACCATCTTCGTTAGGTGGTGGACAATATTCTTTAGCAGATAGTATTACTATGAGTTTTTATTTCGAGCGAAAAGGATATGGCGATGGGACGGAAAATAACGACTCACTTGTTCTTCAATATTACAATCCTTCATCATCAACATGGATTCACCAATGGGCTGTTGATGGTACAATAACTGCTAACAATGATAAGTACTTTACGAAAGTTGAATTGCGATTAAAAAACGCAAATTTTCTCGTGGATGGTTTTCGTTTTCGATTTATTAATTACGGCGGCTTAACTGGCAGTCAAGATAATTGGAATATTGATTATGTGAGATTTTATAAAGCAAAAAATTTATCAAATGTAATGGATACCGCTTTAGTTGATGTTGCATTTACTCAACCCGGAAAATCACAATTAATAAATTATACTTCTATCCCCTGGAATCATTTCAAATCACTTTCTGCTGTTCAACAACAAGCATTAATTAAAGATTCACTTCGCGTTGATTATCGTGTAAATGATATCCAAAATGAAGATGTTGGATTTAATAATCGTATCTATGATTTTGCTGGAAATTATATTGCAGGATTCGGAGCAGCAAATGGAAATATTCTTATCAATCGACCAAAAAATATAGACCAATCTTATACACTTCCCGTAGATTCAATATTCCCAATCAACCCTTCATTATCTCCCGATAGTACTTCTTTTACTATCAAAAATTATTTCTCAAATAGTAATTCATTTGGTGGGTTAAATACAAACGATACTATTTCATATACACAAAATTTTAGTAATTTTTATAGTTATGATGATGGAACTGCAGAAGCAGGTTATGATCTCTATAGTTCCCCAAATGGCAAAGTAGCGATGAGTTTTGATATTATTAAACCTGATACATTGCGTGCAATAAGAATTGCGTTTGTTCAACAATTAGCTCATGTTTCTAACAAGCTATTTACTTTGAAAGTGTGGACTAGTCTAACTCCAGAAGTTATTCTTTATCAACAACCAAACATGAAACCCGTTTATACTAATTCAGTCAATGGTTTCAGTACGTATGTACTTAATCAAATTCTCCCAGTTAGTGGGAAAATTTATATAGGATTTCAGCAAGTAGCAGTAGATAGTGGACTTCATTTGGGGTTCGATAAAAATACAGTCTCAAATACAAAAATGTTTTACAATGTAACTGGTACTTGGATTACAGTAGCAGCAGCTCCTGGTAGCTTTATGATGAGACCCGTTATGGGTTCCCCAAATTTATTTGTCGGATTAAATGAAAACAATAACGACATTTCAAGAGTTAACATTTATCCAAATCCCGTTGCAAATCAATTAAAAATTAATTTTAGTCAACCAGAAAAAATTAAACAAATTGAAATATTAAATGTTCAAGGTCAAAGAATTTATCGAGAAGCTTATTCAGATGTTATTAACCTCGAAAATCTTCCAGAAGGAATGTATTTAATAAAGTTTACTTCTTTGGATAAAACTACTACCACGAAAAAATTTGTGAAGAGGAATATCGAATGATAGATGAATTGAAGGACACTGATAACGTTGATCAAGATTTTATTGCTGACCAAGAACAAGACGAACTTTACGAACATCATCGAATAATTGTCGAGAAGGGGCATATGATGCTACGTATCGATAAATTTTTAATGAATCGATTAAAGAATGTTTCTCGAAATCGTATCCAACAAGCAGCATTAGCAGGATCCATCATCGTTAATGACAAACCTGTTCGTTCAAGTTACAAGGTTAAACCTTTAGATGTAATTTCAATTGTACTTGCGTATCCTCCACGAGAAATTGAATTATATCCAGATGATATTCCATTGGATATTATTTATGAAGATGATCAGATTTACATTATTAATAAACAACCTGGGCTAGTAGTACATCCCGGCTACGGTCATTACCGTGGAACTTTGGTAAATGCGATCGTACATAGGATGTATCCAGATTTAAATGGAAATCCAATAGCTTCCGATTCGATTCGACCAGGTCTCGCACATCGTATCGATAAAAATACTTCTGGCTTAATTGTGATGGCTAAAACGGAACACGCTTTATCTTTTCTTGCTAAACAGTTTTTTGAAAGAACGATTCAACGCCATTATATTGCACTTGTATGGGGTGATTTTGATCACGAAGAAGGTACAATTACTGGTAACCTCGCACGTAGTTTAGCAGACAGAAAAATAATGGATGTTTTCCCAAATAGTGATTACGGTAAACATGCTGTTACACATTATAAAGTTTTAGAACGGTTCGGTTATGTAACACTTGTTCAATGTAAATTAGAAACAGGAAGAACACATCAAATTAGAATTCACATGAAGTATATTGGTCATCCACTTTTTAATGATGATACTTATGGAGGAAATAAAATTTTAAAGGGAACTGTATTCACAAAATATAAACAATTTGTAGAAAATTGTTTTGAATTATTACCCCGTCAAGCTTTACATGCTCGCTCATTAGGATTTACTCATCCAACTACTTTAAAAGAAATGTATTTTGAATCTGATTTGCCAGAGGACTTCAAGAATGCAGTTGAGAAATGGCGTAATTATGCGAGTGGACAAATTAAAATAGTGGAAAGTTAAATTTCAATTCAAAATACCATGCAATTAATGAAGCAATTTTAAGAGTTGTTGGATCCTTCAGCAAATGAATTGAAAGTGGGTATTAGCGGATTAGCAGTTAGAATTTACAAATTGCATATAAAGCTCAGTTACCATATAATTAATAAGGGATTTATTTAACTTAAAATAGTTAAATACTTGAATTGAATTGGAAATAGTTTATAAAAGCGAAATTACCCCAACTGTTCAGCAAATTGTTGAACTATATGAAAATGCTGGTTTACCACGCCCAACTAATGATGTTGAAAGAATTAAAAGTATGTTTGAAAATTCAAATGTTATTGTGACTGCATGGGATGGGGACTTATTGGTTGGAGTTGCAAGGTCAATTACTGATTGGGTTTGAAGTTGTTATTTGGCAGATTTGGCAATTAGGAAAGAATATCAAAAGTCCAGTATAGGAAAAAATCTTATTCGAATCACAAAAGAAAAAGTCGGGGAGCAATCAATGGTTTTGCTGCTTTCAGTTCCAACTGCAATGAAGTATTACCCTAAAGTTGGCTTTTCAAAACAAAAAAGTAGTTTTATAATGAATCGAAAATTGTAATATTTTTGACCTTTACAAAAAGAATAATATCTCAATAAAGAATTTATCAATTTATCAATCTTTATAGAATTTCCGTTTTACATATCGTTTTTTCGTAAATTCAAATATAATGTGTCCAATATTAATAACATTTCTAAAAATTCAATTAATTTCCTGATCTTTAAAGAAGTATTACTAAATAGTATATCTACTATCCTAAAAACTACTTCAATAAGTCATTTTTGTTCAAAAAAAACAACTTTAAATAAGCGTTTGCTCCAATAAATGCTTGAACTTTGTAATTCGAAATAGAGAACAATATTACCATTTTACTAACTTTATTAAGTTTTGTGGATAATTAAATTTGAATTATTTCTCAATCTATATTTATGGTTTTGTGCTTTAATTCAACCAATTATGAAAAAAAATAAACTAATTTTGTGTGGATTCACCTTTTGTTAACTACTTGTTTTAAAATTATTTGCAATACACCTTGCTTTAATCAAAATGAATTGTAACTTTGCGCTCCCCTTTTTAGGGGTATTATGTTACTATTTAACTGATTCAGAACTAGAAATTACTGCAAGAATGCCAACTATCCAGCAGTTAGTACGGAAAGGCCGAGAAAAGCTAATCGACAAGAGTAAATCACCAGCTCTTGTATCATGTCCACAACGTAGAGGTGTATGTACTCGTGTATATACTACAACTCCTAAAAAGCCTAACTCTGCAATGCGTAAAGTGGCTCGTGTACGCCTTACAAACGGTTTCGAAGTAACCGCATATATCCCTGGTGAAGGTCATAATTTACAAGAACACAGTATTGTAATGATACGTGGTGGTCGTGTAAAAGATCTTCCAGGAGTTCGTTACCATATCATCCGTGGAGCATTAGATACTTCAGGTGTTGATGGTCGTAACCAACGCCGCTCAAAATACGGAACTAAACGTCCGAAACCAGGTGCCAAAGGTGCTCCAGCAGCTCCGGCAAAAGGAAAGAAAAAATAATCTCTAAGAAATTAATATTCACCGAAAGGTTCATAATAAGAAATGAGGAAGTCAAAACCTAAAAAACGCATACTGCTACCAGATCCGAAATTTAACGATCCATTGGTAACCCGTTTTGTGAACAACCTAATGTATCAAGGAAAAAAAGGTACAGGGTTCAAAATATTTTATGACGCACTCGATAGAGTTGAAAACCGTACGAAAGAAAGCGGACTTGAAACTTGGAGAACAGCATTGAACAATGTAATGCCAACTCTAGAAGTAAAAAGCCGTCGTGTTGGAGGAGCTACTTTCCAAATCCCACAAGAAGTACGTCCAGATCGTAAGATTTCTGTAGGTATCAAATGGATGATTCTTTATGCTCGTAAACGCAATGAAAAAAGTATGGCAGATCGTCTTGCTGGTGAAATCATTGCAGCAGCTAAAGGTGAAGGTGCAGCAGTTAAAAAGAAAGACGATACTCACAGAATGGCAGATGCCAATAAGGCATTCTCTCACTTTAGAGCTTAGTCATTACAATTTTAAAAATAAAAACAAATGTCGCAGGACGTTAAAGATCTTAAATACGTACGTAATATTGGAATCGCTGCTCACATCGATGCTGGTAAAACTACAACTACAGAGCGTATACTGTACTACACAGGTGTGAATCACAAAATTGGTGAGGTGCACGATGGCGCAGCTACAATGGATTGGATGGTGCAGGAGCAAGAACGTGGTATAACAATCACTTCTGCTGCTACAACTTGTTTTTGGAAGTATCGCGACAACAATTATAAAATCAATATTATTGATACTCCAGGTCACGTTGACTTCACAGTGGAAGTTAACAGATCACTTCGTGTATTAGATGGTTTGGTGTTCCTATTCTCTTCAGTGGATGGTGTTGAACCTCAGTCTGAAACTAACTGGCGACTTGCTAACAATTATAACGTAACCCGTATTGGTTTCGTAAATAAAATGGATCGTGCAGGCGCTGATTTTCTTAACGTTGTTAACCAAGTTCGTGAAGTATTAGGTGGTAACCCACTTCCTTTGCAACTACCAATCGGCGCTGAAGATAATTTCAAAGGTGTTGTTGATTTAATCAATAACCGCGGAATTGTTTGGAATGATAATGATCAAGGTATGACTTTCGAGGTAGTTCCAATCCCCGAAGATATGCTTGAAGATACAAAAATTTATCGCGAAAAATTGCTCGAAGCAATTGCAGAATTCGATGATAAATTGATGGAAAAGTATTTTGTAGATCCAAATTCAATTACTGAAAAGGAAATTCTTACTGCTTTACGTCAAGCATGTATCGCAAATAAAGTTGTTCCAATGGTTTGTGGTTCTTCATTCAAAAACAAGGGTGTACAAACAATGCTTGATTATGTGATGGAATTACTTCCTTCTCCAATGGACAAGAATAATATTGTTGGAATTAATCCTGATACTGAAGAAGAAATCACTCGTAAGCCAGACGTAAATGAACCTTTTACAGCTCTTGCTTTCAAAATTGCAACTGATCCTTTTGTTGGACGCCTTGCATATTTCCGTTGTTACTCTGGTAGATTAGATGCAGGTTCTTATGTTTGGAATTCACGCTCAGGACAAAAAGAACGCATCTCCCGTATTTTCCAGATGCATGCAAATAAACAAAATCAAATCCCATTCATTATCGCAGGAGATATCGGCGCAGCTGTAGGTTTTAAAGATATAAAAACTGGTGATACTCTTTGTGCTGAAGGACATCCTATTGTGCTTGAAGCAATGAATTTCCCTGAGCCCGTAATCGGATTAGCTATCGAACCTAAAACTCAAGCTGATGTAGATAAAATGGGTGTTGCATTAGGTAAACTTGCTGAAGAAGATCCAACTTTTCGCGTTAAATCTGATGATGAATCAGGTCAAACAATCATTAGTGGAATGGGCGAGCTTCATTTAGAAATTATCATTGATCGGTTACGTCGTGAATTTAAAGTTGAAGTAAATCAAGGAGCTCCGCAAGTTAATTATAAAGAAGCAATCACTGGAACGATAGAACACCGTGAAGTTTATAAAAAACAAACTGGTGGTCGTGGTAAATTTGCCGATATTAAGTTCACAGTTTCTCCAGTTGATGTAGATTTTGAAGTGACAGATAAAAACGCCGGATTGCAATTCGTAAATGAAATTTCTGGTGGTAATATTCCACGTGAATTTATTCCTGCTGTTGAAAAAGGTTTCCGTGCTGCAATGCAAAATGGTGTTATGGCAGGTTTC
>JBBRAW010000011.1:0-54975 GCA_038206385.1 Bacteroidia bacterium
CGCTAATGGATTAAGTTATTCCTTGTTGGGTTGCTCTCCAGCAGAGCCCAACTCCGCTTCACTTAACTTCGCTAATATATAATTGAAAAGAATAACTTTATAAAATCAATCAAATTGTTGCACTAGAGAATTGATCCGAAGATACTTAATAAAAATTTTATCCTAAAAAAATAATAACATAAAAAAATGGAGACCAAATTGGCTCCATTTTTTTATAAAGTATATTGTCAATTATTTTATTACAACTATTTTTTTCATTGTTCGTGAATTATCTTTTTCGTTTTGAATAAAATAAAATCCAGCACTTAAATTGTCAATCGAAACAGAGAAATTATTTTCAGCATTTAAAGTGATGTTTTTAATAAGTTGCCCTAAATTATTTTTTAATGCAACAGTTAAAACATGATTACTTACTATATTAAATATACCTTGATTTGGGTTTGGATAAACAGCAAACGATG
This sequence comes from Bacteroidia bacterium, assembly GCA_038206385.1. Taxonomy (GTDB): domain Bacteria; phylum Bacteroidota; class Bacteroidia; order AKYH767-A; family OLB10; genus JANXSD01. The sequence goes on from JBBRAW010000011.1 coordinate 462, forward strand.
AATTAAATTCATGTTGATTTATTCCTACCGATGAACCCACAGAAATTGATTCTGTATGCGTACAGCCATTATCATCTGTAATTGTAACAGTGTAAATTCCTGATGCAAGATTCGAGATGTCTTCAGTAATTGAACCATCATTCCACAAATAAGTATACGGAGAAGTTCCTCCTGTTACGGTAAGATTAATGCTTCCATCATTACTCACTGTTTCATTAACTGTTGTTGCTGTAATAGCAATTGCATCAGGTTCAACAATCGTTACCATTCCAGTGCTTTGGCAGTTTGCAGAATCTGTAACAACATATGAATATGTATTTGCTACTAATGCTGATAAGTTTGCAAGTGTATCACTAGTATTCCATGAATAAGTGTAGCTTCCAGTACCTCCACTAACAGCAAGATTTATTGTTCCATTATTATCACCATGGCAAGTAATATTTGTTTGACTTACTACAACTGTTGGAGCACCATAATTTGTAACTTGAATGATTTGAGTTTTTGAACAACCATTTGCATCAGTAACAGTGATTGTATAATCTCCAACTGAAAGATTATTTTCAATATCGTTTGTACCACCTGATGACCACAGATAAGTATAAGCTCCTGTTCCTCCCGAAACAGATGCTGAAGCAGAGCCGTTTGATTGTCCACAATTAGCTTGTGTGCTACTTGAAATAATGGCAATTGCGGTTGGATCTGAAAGTGTAATGGAATCAATAACCATACACGAGTTTATATCAAAAACAGTAACAGCGTAAGTTCCTGCTATGAGATTATTTTCAGTATCACTAATTCCCCCTGATGACCATTGATAATTATATGGTGATGTACCTCCGTTAACAACTGCTGTTGCAGATCCACTATTTGCTGCGTTGCACAATGGATTAATTCCTGTTGTATAAATTTGCATTGCAGAAGGCTCGGTAATTTCTAATGAATCAATTAAAGAACAACCATTCGCATCAGTTACAGATACAGAATAAAATTGAGGTATTAATCCGTTTATTGTTGACGAAGTATCACCAGTAGACCAATCATAAATAAATGGAGATGTTCCGCCTGTAACAATAATTGTTGCAGTTCCATTAGCGGCACCATTACAAGTAACATTTACATTTGTGAATGTAGAAGAGAGTGCAAGTGGTTCATGAATTGTTACATTTTCAATTGAAGTACATCCACCAAAATCAGTAACAGTTACAGAATATATCCCTGCCGATAATCCTGTTTCAATATTTGTTAAATTTCCTGAAGCCCATTGGTAAGTATAAGGTGCAGTACCACCTGAAGCAGTTATTGTTGCATCAGCATTTGATTCACCATAACATTTAACATCATTAGAAATATAGGTTGATGAAATTGAATTCGGTTGAGAAATTGTTACGGTTTCATTTTGCATACAACCATGGCTATCGGTTATTGTGAGTAATAATGTTTGCGCAGAAAGTCCCACTTCTGTATCTGTTGTTTGTCCATCTGACCAATCGAAAGTATAAGGAGATGTACCTCCAGTTGGTGATGCAATTGCTCCACCGTTAGTAAGACCAAAACATGTAACATCAGTAACACTTACATTTCCAGATATTGCTGCAGGTTCTGCAATTGTTGTTCCTGCAACTAACGTACATCCTTTTGCATCAGTAACTGTAACTGAATAATTCCCTGCTGTTAAACCATTCACTGTTACAGAAGTATTTCCTGTTGTCCATAGGAATGAATATGGTGCAGCTCCTCCGTTTGTATTGCTTACTAAAACTGATCCATCAGAACTTCCATTACATGATGCATAAATTGCAGATGTTGTTGTACTGATTGAATTTGGTTGAGGAACAGTAAATGAATTTGAATAAGTACAACCATTATCATCTGTAACGGTTACAGAATAATTGCTTGCGGATAATCCAATTATACTTGAAGTTGTGGCGCCACTTGTCCAGAGATAAGTATAAGGGGAAACACCTCCTGAAGCAACCACTAATGCACCTCCATCAGAGCCTCCGTTGCATGACGTACTATCTGTAGTTACAACAGAAGAAATTATTACTTGATTTGTAATTGTTATTGATTGCGATGAGGTACAACTATGATTATCAGTTACAGTAACCGTGTAAGTTCCTGCGGCTAATGATAAAGCAGTTGCTGTTGTTTCTCCTGTTGACCATGCATAAGTATATGGCGAAGATCCTCCTGTTGTTGATGCGGTTGCCGATCCTGTTGCTAATGAAGAACAAGTTGAATTTGTTTTTGAAATTGACAAGGATAATGCGGTTGGTTCAGCAACGGAAATGGAATCATTAAATTGACAACCATTATTATCAGTAATAGTAACAGAATAATTATTTGCATTTAATCCTAACGCAGTATTTGATGTACTTCCATCTGACCAATCATAAGTATATGGTGATGTTCCACCATTAGGAATTGTTGTTGCAGTTCCTGTTGAACCACCATTGCACAATACATCAGTTGTTGAAAGTGAAGCTGATAAAACCAAAGGTTCAGTAATTGTAAAGTTTTTTTCTAATGTGCAATTATTTGCATCTGTAATTGTACACGTATAATTATTGGCGCTAAGGCTCGACTCAACATCATTTGTTCCTCCAAAATCCCATAAATAATTATAAGAACCTAAACCACCTGATACATTATATACACCTGCTACTCCATCCGTTAATCCGTTACAACTTACATTTGTTTGCGATGTAGTTGCAGATAATGCTGTAGGTTGAGTTATTGTAAATGTTTTGGTTGTTACAGGGCAAGAATTAGCATCAGAAATTGCACAAGTATAACTTCCAGCTAATAATCCTGTAGCGGTTGCATTGGATCCTCCTGATGGAAACCATGCATAAGTATAACTTGCAGTTCCTCCACTTGCAACAACTGTTGCTGTGCCCGTTGAGCTACCATTACAGGTAACATTTGTTTGTGATTTCGTTGCAGTTAAAATAGATGGTTGTGTAAGTGTAATTACAGTTGCCAAAGTACAGCCTAATGCATCGGTTGTAGTGCAAGTCCACGTTCCTGCTGATAATCCTGTTATACTTGCTGTACCATCTCCTGTTGGATTTCCAGGTGTCCAGTTATATGAATATGTTGATGTGCCACCACTTACTACAACTGATGTAGCACCAGATAAAGCGCCATTACAATTTACATTTGTTTGTGATGTAGTTGCTGAGATTACTGCATCAACAGTAATTGATAATGCAGCGGTAGTATCTTTTAATGATCCTGAGGTAACAACTCTTTTATACCAAGTATTTGCATTTACTACACCAGGAGAATAATTTTTTGAAGTGGTAGTGCCACTTGCAACAGCAAATCCTGTTGAAGCACTCGTTGTTGATGATAACCAACTATATGTATAGGTTCCGTTTCCTCCAGTTGGAGTTGATCCGATAAAAGTAGCAGCAGTGCCACCACCGTTACAAAATGTTTGCGATGTAGAAACAGTATTCGAAGAAATTAAAGTAGAGATTGTAGCATTCGAAGAAATTGATTGTACAGGATCAGTAGAGAGCCCTCCATATTCAACAACATAACCGATAGAATTACCTGTTCCTAAATCATTCCATTGTCCTGTTCCTGAAGAATATATTTCTCCAAAGTTTTCACCTGATCCCCAATTGTTTGGTTCGCCGGTATTCCAAAATGCAAACTGACCAGATTGTGTTACGGGTGAATTATTTCCTATAGAAAATAGAGTTCCTTTTTCAGGACCAGTTACCCAGGTCCATTTACCTTCTGCTGCTGTTTGATTAGCGTAGGTTGTTGTTCCAGTTGCAGCATTTATTTGAGAGAAGTCATCTGACGCACCAATCCAAGCATCGGCACCAAGAACTTGCTTAATAAATGCGTTTTCACCTGCTGAAGTAATTGTTGCTAGGTAACCACCGTATCCAAGGTAGGATCTTGCGGCAGCATCAGCTTTAGCGGAGGTCCAACTCATAGAAGATGCGTTTATCAATTCATAAAAATGTCCGTTAGAAAATGCAGAACTAATACCTGCAGAAAAAGTAATTATCCGATCTCCATACTCAGCAGAATTAGAATTTGCATATGTTATAGTTCGTAAAAATGTTTGCCAATTCGCAGCTGAAGTTGAACCAGAGAAAGAAAGGATTCCTGTTGAGGCATTATATGCTGTTGCAGAAACCCCTGAAGGCAACGATCCAGTGTACGATAGAACATCATTACTTTTAAATCCATTCGAAATAGTAATTCTGAATCCATTAATGGAAGCGGATGATGTGACTGTGATTGTCGGATCAACAGCGATAGCTGATGAATTTAAAGCGTATCCTTGTGAAGCAGTTCCGGTGGTTACAAAAGTTTGAGCGAATGTTGATGCGCTAAAGAATAATAATAGGAGAATAACAAAGCATGATCTTTTTAAAGATGCTGTTACAGTTATAACATTGCTTTGCTGCTTAAATAAATTTCTCATGTCTACGGGTTTTGGATTTTAATTGTTTTACGGATGTAAGGAAATAAGGTTTCCAAAAGCAATATCTTCATCTTGTTTATGTTTTGAAATTATGTATTTGCCACACATCAAAATCGAAGAACGTAACTAAAAAAATTCGGAGGAATTATAATTGATTTCAGGCCTCCCTAACCCGCCAAAGGAGGGACTTAAATTGAAAAATTTTCCGAAAGTTATATGATCCGATTGAAAATACGATTTAAAAAAAATAAAATTTGAGTAAAAACAATGAAAGCTCCGGTGCGGCTGTGGTCAAGGAAAATAATTCAGATCCGATAGCTATCGGATGCAGAATTCAGAATTATCCTGAAGGGATTATTATTGGGAGTACTGATATTTATTGGAATGATGATTACGAATTAAGAACTACGTTAGGCTAGTGAAAAAAATTCTGGTTATCCCAATTATTTTTAACTTTAAAATTTGAGCATAATCTACGATAGCATACGTGCGGCTGTGGTCAAGCTGAAATAAATTACCCCGAAGGGGCCACGATGTGGAAAATTAAGAATTAAAAATTATCCCGAAGGGACCACTATGTGGCGAATTACGTTGGACAAGAGATATTTGAGTATAACCCAGCAAGTGCGGGGGCGATCCAACGAAAAGTGCGAAGCGATCATTCGTGTACCGTTGAAGTGAGATAATAGCAATACAGATTTGGGCTTTTCTTAATGATGAAAAATAGTTGCACTATGATGAATGATCGCTTGGTTTTCGTTGATGTGCTTTTCTTTGGTTACTTTCTTTTGCACACCAAAAGAAAGTGACAGAACAAAATTGGATAACTACACATTATTAAAACACAAATCAAAATAGAAGGGCGTACAAATCAACTGATGTACCGATGAAGAAAATAAAAAGCACTGCATTTTAATTTCACTTAATAGCCGTTGTAGTTAGCACATTGTTCAATTGATAGTTGGTTACGCTTGTGTGCATTTCTTTGGTTACTTTCTTTTGCACACCATGATGAATTTAAATCCGATAGCTATCGGATTACGAATTACGTTAAGATATATTTGGGTTGTTTTTATTTAGTTCGTCTTTTTTTGCACACCAAAAGAAAGTGACATAACAAAATAGGATTACTACAAATTATTAAAACACAAATCAAAATAGAAGGACGTAATTAAAAAATAGTTTATGAAATTGTGATTTTAACTTGACAAATAAAAAAACAACAACCTTTTCATCTATATCCAAAAACAAGAAACAAAGAAAGAGGACAGAATATCCTCTTTCTTTATTTGGTGGTCTCACCCAGAATCGAACTGGGATCTAGAGTTTAGGAAACTCCTATTCTATCCGTTGAACTATGAAACCATATAATGTGCGAAATTAACTAAATAGCTGGAATGCTAGTAGTGGCTGTATTTATATGACCGCGAGAAAAATTAGGCTATCATAAAATACGATGAATAAGAACTCTTGCAGGAGCTCCTTCGGCATCCTTAATTTTTAGAGGCAAACAAATGAATTCATAACTTCCAGCTGCGATGTTTTGAAGATTTAATCCTTCCAATATACAAATCCCCGAACTCAATAATAGTTGATGTACTTCTTTTGAATTATTCATTGCCGAAATGGAAAGATAATCGATACCTACTAATAGTATTTCCTTCTGTTTTAAATATTCCGCAGCATCTGTTGTTAATGCAATAAAATTTTCATCAAATGGTTTTAACGACCAATCATCATCAGAATGTTTTGTCTTAAAAAGTATTCGATCTCCTTTAATAATATCATGCTTTTTAATTTCATCGACTGAAATTTCTGTTGTACTTTCAATCAAAATAATTTTTGCCGCTCCCATTAAATTTTCTAAAGGGATGGAGCTAACATCGTTGCCGTTTTCAAAATAATGCAATGGCGCATCTACGTGCGTACCAATATGCGTGCACGTTGAAATTTTTGAAATGTTTATTTCATCACCATTTTCAATAGCAGCAATTTTTTCAATTTTAAATGAAGGATCACCGGGCCAGTTGACCATCCCGTTTTGAAGTGACATGGTTATATCAATCCACCCTTTTGCATCAATAATCGATTTCATATCTAACTCCTATTTATATTCAAAGGAAGTGAAAATGTAATTCTCATTATCAACCATTTACATTAGCAATGAAAGATTTATTTTCAAAATTGAAATCCTTCCCTATCTTCACATTAACCAAACAGTTAAACTAAATGGTTAAGGATAAAATCGATCGAACAACGCAAGAGAAAATTCTTCAATCTGCGAGGGAAATTTTTTTCAAGCAGGGTTATGCAGGAGGAAAAATGCAAGACATTGCAGATGATGCTGGGATTAACAAAGCTCTTTTACACTATTATTTCAGGACAAAAGAAAAATTATTTGAGGTTATCTTTCTGGACGCTTTCTCAAAATTTGTTCCTCAGATACATTTGATATTCGAAACTGAAGGTCCTTTTTTAGAGAAGATTGAAAATTTTATTAGAATTTACATTACTTTTTTATCAAGCCATTCGGCAATACCATTATTTGTTATAAACGAGATAAATAAAGATCCGGAAGCATTTACTCAGAAAATGTTTGGTGGTAAGTCATCTCCATTTCCTATTCAAAAATTATTCGCCTTAATCAATAGAGAAATTGAACAAGGAAATATTATTGAAATTGCTCCACAACATTTATTAATTAATATGATTTCGCTTTGTGTATTTCCATTTTTAGCAAAACCACTTATGCATCGCGTGATGAGTTTAAGCGAGAAACAATTTGATATCATTCTTGAACAAAGAAAAACAGAAGTCTTTATCTTCATAAAAAATGCACTTCGTGCAGCTGTTTATTCACAACCATAAAATTTAGTTTATGAATAAAATATTTAAAAATATTTTGCTCTTCATACTTATTCCTGTATGCTCAACAGCGCAAACATCGTCTTTTACGCTTGATCAAATTCAAGAGTTAGCAAAAAATAATTATCCTTTATTGAAGCAACGTGATTTAATAAATCAATCGGCTATACTTGCAAATGCAAATCTGAATAGAAATTATCTACCGCAACTTAGTATCAACGGACAAGCAACGTATCAATCGGATGTAACAAGCGTTCCGATAAAAGTTCCAGGAATAACAATTGAATCATTAGATAAAGATCAATACAAAGTATATGGAGAAATTACTCAAATACTTTTTGATGGTGGCGCGACACAAAGCCAAAAGAGAATTCAGTCGGTTGCAGCATTGACGGAAGAGGAAAAACTTAATGTTGAATTAAATAAATTAAGAGATCGGATAAATCAACTTTACATTGGGATATTATTATATGATGAGCAATTAAAGCAAAATGCAATTACTCAAATTGATCTTGACGAAGGAATTAAAAAAGTTGATGCACAAGTAAAAAATGCAGTTGCATACAACTCAAATTTATATACCATTCAAGCGGAATCCTTAAAAAATAAACAGCGTAAAGAAGAGTTGTCAACAAGTAGGAGTTCGTTAATTGCAACACTCGGTCTTTTTATAAATCAAGAATTATCAAACAATACAACATTCCCATTACCTATAATAGCTTTAAATCCTTCTCTTACGATTGCACGACCAGAACTAAAATTGTTCAGCGTTCAAGATAGCTTATTGAATTTTCAGAACAAATTAATTGGAGTTAAGAATCGTCCGAAATTATTTGCTTTTGCACAAGGAGGATATGGTAAACCCGCATTGAATCAACTTAAAAATGAATTTGATACCTACTATATCGGTGGAGTCAAATTAAATTGGTCGCTGGGAGGATTGTACACAAGCAGTAAAGAGAAAAAGATTAACACAATTAATAGAAGTATACTGGACTCACAAAGAGAACTATTTCTTTTGAATACAAATGCAACTTTAAAACAATATCAATTAGAAATTGCTAAGCTAAATGAGTTACTTAAGAGTGATGAGGAGATAATTCAGCTTAGGAATAAAATTAAAACTGCTTCCAATGCACAGTTAGCAAACAATGTGATTACCTCTTCTGATTATATCCGTGAAATAAACGCTGCAGATCAAGCGAATCAAAATAAAACTATTCATCAATTGCAGCTATTACAAGCACAACTTAATTATCAATTTACACTTGGGAATTAAAAATACATCTATGAGAAAATCTATTTTATTTATTTACTTGATATTGTTTTTGTCGGCTTGTAAAAACGGAAACATTGATCATGATGCATCTGGTATTTTTGAAGCAAATGAGGTAATCGTTTCTTCAGAAGTAAGCGGGAAAATATTAAAAATGAATGCTGATGAAGGCGTAGTTTTTACTGCCGGACAAGCTTCTGCACTTATTGACACGACAACGTTATTATTACAAAAGGATCAAGTTGAAGCAAGTATTAAAGCTTTAAATGAAAAGACGAGTGATCCAGCTCCGTACATACAAGTATTGGAACAACAATTAATAGTTCAGCAATCGCAATTAGCTACGGCAGAAAAAGAATTTTTACGCGTTCAAAATTTAATCGTTGCAGATGCTGCAACAGGAAAGCAGTTAGATGATATCAATGCACAGATTGATGTTCTCAAAAAACAAATGGATGTTACAAAGAAACAAATCATTCAACAACGAACAACATTATCAACACAAAACAGAAGTATCTTAAGTGAGCAAAATCCTCTTGAAATAAAATCCGATCAAATAAAAGACCAACTTAAAAGAGCAACTGTTAATAGTCCGATAGCTGGTACAGTACTTACAAAATATGCTGAAGCTGGAGAGTTTACAACAACGGGGAAGGCATTATACAAAATCGCGGATTTATCGTCGCTAAACTTAAGAGCATACATAACTGGAGAACAATTATCACAGATAAAATTGAATCAAACTGTAAAGGTGTTTACTGATGATGGTGCTAATAAATACAAAACATATAACGGAACAATTATTTGGATCTCTGATAAAGCAGAATTTACTCCTAAAACAATTCAAACAAAAGATGAACGAGCGAACCTTGTTTATGCAATAAAAATAAAAGTAAATAACGACGGACTTTTAAAAATAGGAATGTACGCTGAAGTAGGATTTAAATAATTAATATAGAAATAACATCACCATTGATATCGGTACAGGTAAATAGTATTTCAAAAAAATATCTTCAAAACAAAACGGAAGTTCTTGCTTTGGATAAAATTTCATTTGACGTAACCCAAGGGGAACTCTTTGCTGTTATTGGTCCTGATGGTGCAGGAAAAACATCTTTATTTAGAATCCTTACATCCTTAATTTTAGCAGAAGAAGGATCTGCAACGGTGGATGGCTTTGATGTAATTACTCAGTACAAAGAAATCCGGAAACGTATTGGATACATGCCGGGGAAATTTTCTTTGTATCAAGATTTAACTGTGGAGGAAAATTTAAATTTCTTCGCTTCGATTTTTAATACAAGCATTGAAGAAAACTATGATCTGATTAAAGACATATATGATCAAATAGCACCATTTAAAGATCGCAGAGCTGGAAAACTTTCTGGTGGTATGAAACAAAAATTAGCATTATCATGTGCATTAATACATCGTCCGACAGTATTGTTTTTAGATGAACCAACAACAGGTGTAGATGCAGTTTCGCGTAAAGAATTTTGGGAAATGTTAAAGAGATTAAAACAACAAGGAATTACGATTCTTGTATCTACTCCCTATATGGATGAAGCTACGATGTGTGATCGAGTTGCTTTGTTACAGAAAGGAAAAATTCTAAGCATCGATACACCGGAAAATATTATTAGTCACTTTAAAAATAAACTTTGGGCGATTAAATCTAAAGAGATGTATCCGCTTCTTTTAGCGATGCGATCTAATTCATCAATTGAACAATGTTATCCTTTTGGAGAATTTCATCATGTAATATCGAATAATGAAAAAGAACTTTTATCGATTGCAGAAAAATTTAATGCGGAACTAAAAGTTGTTGCTCCAAATATTGAAGATTGTTTCATTGCATTAATGCAAAATAATGCTATTTCATAAATGAAAATAGAAACTGAAAAAGTTATTATTGTTAAGGAACTTACTAAATCCTTTGGTGATTTCATTGCTACAAATGCTATTACGTTTGATGTTTATAAAGGTGAAATTTTCGGCTTCTTAGGGGCAAATGGTGCAGGAAAAACTACAGCCATGCGCATGCTTTGCGGCTTAAGTAGACCAACATCTGGAGAAGCAAGTGTGGCAGGTTTTGATGTGTATAAGTATCCTGACGAGATTAAAAAAAATATTGGTTATATGAGTCAGAAATTTTCATTGTATGAGGATTTAACTGTTAAAGAAAATATTAGATTCTATTCAGGCATATATGGATTAAATAAATTGCAACTACTTCAAAAGACTGCATCGTTACTTGAGCAATTACATCTCAATAATGAAAAAGATACGTTGGTAAAATCGCTTCCATTGGGATGGAAACAAAAGTTAGCATTTTCGATTGCACTTGTACATAATCCTGCAATTGTATTTTTAGATGAGCCAACAGGAGGTGTGGATCCAATAACAAGAAGAGAATTTTGGGAAATGATTTATCAAGCATCTGCAAAAGGAACAACAATATTTGTGACTACACACTACATGGATGAAGCGGAATATTGCCATCGTGTTTCAATAATGGTAGATGGAAAAATTGAAGCATTGGACACTCCATCTAATTTGAAGATACAACATAATGCAAAAACCATGGACGATGTTTTCTTAATGCTTGCTAGGAAAGCGCAACGTCAAGCTGACTAAAAAATTCAAAAATATGAAACAATTTTTAGTTTTTGTTAGAAAAGAATGGTATCACATCTTGCGAGATCCCAAGACTTTATTTATTCTTTTCGGAATGCCCATTGTTCAGATAACGATATTTGGTTTTGCGTTAACCAACGAGGTGAAAAATGCCAAAATAGCAATCTTAGATCCATCAAAAGATATTGCAACTACAACTCTTATAAATAGAATTGATGCAAGCAAATATTTTGAAGTAAAAAATTATTTAGTATCAAATAAAGAACTTGAAAATTACTTTGAAGAAGGGAAAATTAAATTAGCCATCATTTTTCCACAGAACTTTAATCAATCATTATCACATACGAATACAACACAAATTCAAATTATTGCCGATGCTTCTGATCCTAATACAGCAACTATTTTAACAAACTATGCATCAGCGATTATACAAGATTGGCAAAATGATTTGAATAAAAATCGTAAGCTACCGTATAGTATTCATGCAGAAATTAGAATGCTTTATAACCCTGAACTTAAAGGCGCCTTTAACTTTGTTCCAGGTGTGATGGCAATGGTATTAATGCTTGTAAGTACACTGATGACTTCTATTGCAATTGTGCGCGAAAAAGAATTGGGAATGATGGAAGTACTATTAGTTTCTCCTTTAAAACCGATTACAATTATACTTGCCAAAACAATTCCATATCTTCTATTATCTCTTGTAAATATTGTTAGTATTTTATTACTAAGTGTATTCGCTTTGGATCTTCCGATTCAAGGAAGCATACCGTTGCTCGTTGGATTAAGTTTACTTTTTACAATTACATCGTTGTCACTTGGAATATTAATTTCTTCTGTAACAAATAGTCAGCAAGTTGCGATGTTAATTTCTTTGATGGGATTGTTTTTACCTACGCTCATGCTTAGTGGATTCATGTTTCCAATAGAAAATATGCCTTTGCCGCTGAAATTGTTATCTAACCTTGTTCCTGCTAAATGGTATTACTTCATCATAAAAGCAGTAATGATAAAAGGATTAGGAATTCAATCTATTTGGAAAGAGACCTGTATACTTTTAAGTATGACTATTTTACTTCTCATTATTAGTATTAAGAAATATAAAGTTCGACTTTCATAATTAGCAACATGAAAATTTTAAGATACTTATTAGAAAAAGAATTTCGACAGATATTTCGTGATCCATCCATACTTCGGATGATTTTTATGATGCCTATAATTCAATTAATCATTTTACCTCAAGCTGCAAATTACGAGGTAAAAAATGTAAAGATTGCAATTGTAGATCATGATCATTCTACTTATTCAGTAAGTATGATTCATAAGATAACTGCATCAGGTTATTTCATCTTAACAGGAATAAATGATTCACATCAAGATGCGATGAAATTAGTAGAACGTGATAATGCTGACATCATTCTTGAAATTCCTTCACACTTCGAAAAAGATCTTGTTAAAGAAAGTGAAGCAGAAGTACTCATGTCGGTGAATGCAATTAATGGAATGCGTGCAAATTTAGGAGCCTCATATCTCTCTGAAATTCTTCGTGATTATAATCAAGATGTTCGATTAAAATGGTTGCAATTACCTCGATTCGATGAAATTAAAAGATTAAATATTACCTCGACAAATTGGTACAATCCGCACATGAATTATAAATTATTTATGGTTCCAGGAATTTTAGTAATACTTTTAACAATGGTTGGTGCTTTTCTAACAGCTTTAAATATTGTTAAGGAAAAAGAAATTGGTACCATCGAACAGATTAACGTAACACCAATAAAAAAATATCATTTTATTTTAGGAAAATTAATTCCTTTTTGGGTGATGGGAATGTTCGTTCTTTCATTAGGATTGCTTGTGGCAAGAGTAATTTATGGCGTGATTCCTTTAGGAAATATTGGGTTACTTTATCTTTTTTCTGGATGTTATTTGATAGCAGTTTTAGGATTAGGATTATTGATCTCTACAATTTCACAAACGCAACAACAAGCGATGCTATTAGCATTTTTCTTAATGATGATTTTTATAATGATGTCGGGATTATATACATCAATTGATAGCATGCCATATTGGGCGCAGGTGGTGACGTGGTTCAATCCTGTATCTTATTTTATTGAAGTAGTGCGTATGATTGTTTTGAAAGGAAGCACCTTTCGTGATATTCGATTTAATTTAGGTATTATTTTAATTTTTGCGATTGTATTAAATGCATGGGCGGTTTTCAGTTATAAGAAGCGGAGTTAAAATTCTTCGATAATCTTGAGTATTTTTGTGAAACAATTTTACAAATGTCATCTCCAGAATCTATCCTTACGCTTTCGGCTCTTGCTCGTCAAATCAGTGCTGCGGTACGTCATATTTTTGGACAAGAGCGATTTTGGGTAGTAGCAGAAGTTATTGGATTAAAAGTAAGTCGAGGGCATTGTTATTTGCAATTGGCAGAAAAGGATGAAATAAATATTACACCCAAAGCAGAATTTAGAGGGATAATATGGGCTTCTGCTTTTGAAAAATTACATGAGCGTTTTGTTCAAGAAACTGGTGGACCTTTACGTGAGCAATTACAGATTCTTATTTGTGTTGAAGTACAATTTCATGAGCGATATGGATTAAGTCTTATTGTGCATGATTTAGATCCATTTTATACACTTGGTCAGCTTGAACTCGAGCGACGAAAAACGATTGAGCGATTAAAGAAAGAAGGAATATTTGAATTAAATCGTAATCGAAAACTTCCTGATGTGATTCAGAAAATCGCTGTTATATCTGCAGAAGATTCACGTGGCTATGAAGATTTTATAAAGCGATTAGTGGAAAATAATTTTGGATATCATTTCAAAGTAAAGTTATTTCCTTCCTTATTGCAAGGTGATTTAGCTGCTGCTGATATCATCGCTAAGCTGATTGAAATTTATGAGCAATTAATTGTTGAGGAGTTTGATGCAGTTTTAATTGTTCGTGGTGGTGGTGGTGCATCTAGTTTGGGTTGCTTTAATGATTACAATTTATCACGAGCTGTTGCTAGATTTCCTTTGCCCATCATCACGGGAATTGGACATTCGGCAAACCAGAGTATTGTGGATGAAGTTGCAAATATCGCTGTTATAACTCCTACTGATGCGGCAGTATTTTTAGTGAATCATAATGTAAATTTTGAATCAGGAATAATTTCTCTTTGGCAAGAGATGGAAGAATTAATTACGGAACAAATTGATTCGGAAAAACTATTTTTGAATGACGCAGAATATCTTTTATCATCAAATTCAAAAGCTGCATTAAAAAATGAACAACAATTATTGGATTATACTTTGTTAAATTTTCGAACGAATGTAAGTAGCAAAATAAATCAAGAACTATCCGAATTAAAATTTATCATTCATAAAATATCATCTACAGGAAATTATATTACAGATAGTCAAGCGAGAGAATTAAAATTAAACCAACAAGGTCTCTTGCGGTTATCAAAAACCACAACAAATTCAGAGGATGAGTTATTCAAATCAATAGAAAATAAAATTCGAATTTTAGATCCATTAAATGTATTAAAAAGAGGATATTCGTATACATTAAAAGATGATCAATTGATTACAGATATATCTGCATTAGCAAAGGGAGATAACATCAAAACAGTTTTTGCAAAAGGAGAATTAAATAGTACAATTACAACAATAAAAAATGGCTGAAAAATTTAATTACGAAAAATCTAAAGCAGAACTCGAGCAAATACTAGAAGAACTCGAACACGGTGAAGCGAGTATTGACACTCTTGCAAAACATGTAAAGCGTGCAAGCGAATTAATTCGTTTATGCAGAGAAAAACTTCGTCAAACAGATCAAGAGGTTCAAAATATTTTGAAAGATGTAGATAAAGAAGAACCTCGATAAATGAATGAGGTTCTTCAAATTACTTTCTTACAAAAGAAATTTATTTAACATTAACTGCGTCAAATTTTGCAAGTTGATTTAAGTCGTTGAACAGAATTAAACTTTCTTTATCAATATCACCTTCACGTTTCTTTTTTAATTCATAACGATTTGCTTTTGATAGCATCAAAAAATATTCGGACTCTGTATCCATATTCGGACAAGCCATTTCAGTGGTTGCCATCTTATGAATATTTATCATCTCATCTTGAACAGTGTACATTCCGTTCATCGAATTGCAATTTCCGCTACCACCGAAAGTATTGTCCTTTGTATCAAACAATATAAATAGTTCCTTGCCATCAGAAGTTGGAGTAATCGCTTTCCCATTCATTTCACGTAAAACCCATCTCTTATTTTCTAATGCTAGATTTCGTCCGAATGGTTGTGATTGACGAGGCTTGCATGAATAGACAGAAAGCATTATTAGAAGAAAGTACAGATATCGTTTTCGCATAATATTGTGATTGTCAGTTTAAGTATAATTTAATAAACGTTTCTAACTAATTCTTCACAAATATAATCTTATCCTTTATGAATATGAATTGAAGAAAAGATGAATTGTATCAGCTTCATTAGGAAATCTATGATCAAATAATTATCATTGACATACTAAAAAACATCTACCATGAAAAAGATCCTCCTTATTTTTATTCTTTTAGTAAGCGTTCAAATTACAGGTTTTGCGCAGAAACATAAAAAAACAACCGTTCCAACTCTTAGTGAGGAATCAATAACTGCGACTAATAAAATTATCACTGACTTCACAAGCCATCTCAACCAAAACGTTTACGGTAAGAAATGGTCGAAAGTTAAAGACGATTGGACAAAAAAATTAGGCCTTGCAAACACTGCTGAAGGCTTTGGTAAAGCGATTCAGATGCTTGCAAAAAATATCAATAATGACACTTACAAAGATTCATGGGACGGTATTCGATCATCTTGGCAGGATAAAGCAGAAAAAGTTAAAAGTTTAAAACAGATTGGGACGTTGTTAAAGCAATTAGAAAGCCACTTAAAACCAACAGCTTACGACGAAGCCTGGGCTCCTATGCGTGATGCATGGATTGCTAGTCTTGCCACACTTAAATAATTACATTGATTGTTCTATCATTGAAAAAATAATAAAATCATGTTTGAAAATCTTCTCAACTTAGTAAAAGAAAATGCGGGTGAAGCAATTATAAATAATCCTTCAATCCCCAATGAAAAAAATAATGAGGCCATATCGGAAACCACAAACGGAATTATGGATGGCTTAAAAGAGCAACTTGCTGGAGGAAATCTTGCAGGAATTAGTAATCTGTTTAGTAGTGGAAATATTGCTGGAAATCCAATTGTTGGACAAATTTCACAAATGGTAACGTCTAAACTTTCTCAAAAATTCGGATTAGATGCTAATGCTTCTGGCAATATTGTTTCTAGTATAATCCCAAAAGTAATGGAGCAGTTCGTTCACAAAACAAATGATCCTAATGATCAATCGTTCAACATGGATGGTATCATGGCATCATTATCTAGTCAATCAGGAGGATTAGGAGGAATGGTAGATTCATTAAAGGGAATGTTTGGAGGAAATTAATTATTCGTAATTTAAAATGGTGTAGCAAATTATTCGCTACACCATTTTTTCACTTTGCTCAATCGTATAGTAACATTAAAACTTAATACTACACTAAACATTTTATAGGTTTTAGCGTTATGGTTTTGTTAGGTTTTCTTAATTTTACCTTACATCAAAAATGAATATTGCAATTAACATTTCGGCTCTTATCATCACCTTCTTCTTTATGGAGTTTGTGGCTTGGTTCACGCATAAATATGTGATGCATGGATTATTGTGGATGCTTCACAAAGATCATCACCAAACGGAACCAGGATTCTTCGAAAAAAATGATGCATTCTTTTTAATATTTGCAGTACCAAGTATGGTTTTAATTATGCTTGGTGTTTTAAATGGAAATGATATTCGATTATTTATTGGTGCTGGAATTGCACTTTATGGATTTGCTTATTTCTTTGTACATGATATTTTTATTCATCAACGCTTTAAACTTTTCAGGAAGAGTGAAAACATTTACATGCGTGCAATCCGTAAAGCACATAAAATGCATCACAAACATTTAGGGAAAGAAGAAGGAGAATGTTTTGGAATGTTACTTGTCCCTTTTCGATATTACAAAGAAGCAAAAGCATCTATTGATTTACAAGAACGCTAATTATTTTAAAAAAATATTAGTTGCTACTTTCTTTTTTTCTTGCTTTCGACATTCCCCTGTTTACGATAAAAACTCCAACCATGGTAACAACCATTGCAATTATCGTACGCTCACTAACGGGTTCATGCAAGAGAATCCAGCCTAGCCATAAAGCTACAATTGGATTAACATAAGCATATACTGAAACCATCGCAGCAGGTAAATGATTGAGCGCATACACAAACAAACTATAACCGATTATTGATCCTGCAATAATTAAATAAAGCATCGCATACCATCCTTCCGCATTAGAATGCATTGCTGACATTTCTCCTCTTGATAAACCAATTGCAGTTGTTATACATCCACCAATTAACATCTGCAACCCACCCGTTAAAATTGGATTAATTTTTATTGGATTCTTTTTCATGTGTATCGAACCAAGTGATCCATTAATAACACCTGCAACTAATAAAATTATTCCGCCTAAATATGCAGCGTTTTGCAAAAGAAATAATTGCTCATAGAAAATTAAAAGTTGTCCGGCGAAACCAATGAGGATTCCAATGATAGCTAGCAATGGTGTTCGTTCAACGGGATTCCAGATACGTGTAATAATTACAATCCATAATGGAAATGCGGTATTCACTAACGCTGCTAATCCACTAGGAACAGTAACCTCTGCAAGACATAGAAATAAATTACCACCAACAAAAATTAATATACCACCTATTGAAAGTTTTAACAGTTCACTTCTTGTTGGCCATTGAGTATTTTTTTGAATTGCGAATACAGAAATGATAAGTGCTCCTGCAATGATGAATCGAATACCAGAAAAAAGAAATGTTGGAAAATGTTGTAATCCGATTTTAATTCCGAGATACGTTGTACCCCATAAAAAACATAGACCTACAAGAGCTCCGTAAGGTTTCCAATTACTCATTATTGCAAAGGTAGAATAAATACAGTGTTATCCTTTGAAGGAAACAGAACATTGTTCTTGCTAAATTAATTGCTTTGGAATTTGCCTTTTTACAATTTGATGTGATGTATACCACGAAGCAATAAATCCAATTGTGAATACTATTGTAAAAACAATTAGAAAATCTTGTACCTCCATTGCTACTGGATACGCATCAATGAGAAAACCTCCACCATTATTTAATTTCAAGAGTCCGAATGATTGTTGTAAAAAACAAATTATTCCACCAAGTAACATTCCTATCATTGCACCACCAACAGACACAAGTAATCCTTCCAGTAAAAAAATATTTTGAATTAATTTTAATGATGCTCCTAAGTTCATTAATATTGCAATATCCTTTTTTTTATCGAGAATAAGAATACTTAGCGTTCCAAATAAATTAAATGCAGCGATTAAAAGTATAAATCCTAGAATCAAATACACAGCAAATTTTTCCGACTTTAATATTTTATAAAGAAAATCATGTTGTTGCAATCGACCTTTTACATCAAATTTATTTCCAGCTAATTTATGAATCGCAGCGATGGTCTCTTGCTCATCAATACCTTTTGCAAATTTAATTTCTAGTGCGGTAACACCTTGATCAATTCCTGTGAGCTCTCGCATAAATTCAATGGGAACGATTACATATTTACTATCAAAATCTTGTTGAACAGAAAATATTCCTGATGCCGAAATATTTCTTTGAGAAAACGCAGACGATGGATCCAACATTGCAGTTGTTGCATCTAATCCTTTCTTAGGCATGAAAACTGAAACAGAATGAGTTGGATCATTAACACGCAACCCCAATGAATAGGCAATTTGCCCTCCTAAAAGCATGAAATTAATAGAATCTTTTTGAAGAAAATAATCGCCATCAACAATTTTATCTTCTAGCTTACTTGTTTTCATAAACGATTCATCAACCCCTTTCACAGTAGCGATGTATTGATGCTCGTTATAACGTAACAACGCATTTTCTTCTAACGAAAAAGTAATTGCTTCAACGCCTTTCACTTTTCGAATCATGGAAATGGAAGCTTGTTCTGGCAAAAATGTTTTTCCTTCAATCAATGTGATGCGCACATCAGGATCAAAACTATTATAAAGTTCAAGTACTAAATTTCCGAAGCCATTAAAAACAGAAAGCACAATGATTAATCCCATCGTTCCAATACCTACACCAATCACACTCATACCACTAATCAAATTGATCATGTTATGAGATTTCTTCGCAACAAGATATCGCTTTGCAATGTTCCAAGCTAACTTCATTGTGAAGAAATTATTTTTTTGCGAATTAATTTTTAATGGAAAAACACAAATGCTAAATTAGTGTTTCAAACAATATTATTTCCAAGCTTTAACAATCAGTCCTGTTCCTGTTGGATGACTCATCGACACATCCATCCAGTTTAACACATAAGAAATTGGATATGCAATGATGTAATAAAATGGTAAGATGATAAAGAATAATTTTGTTGCACCTAATGCAAGAATTGGATACTTCATCGACAATCTCCATGAAATTTTTCCAGGTGTTCCATATTGATAACGCGCTTCAACTTTTGAGAATCCTGCGCCACGCATTTTATCTTCAATCTCTTTAATGTTGTATCCATCACGAACATGCTCTTCAATAAATGATGTTTCTCCTTCACCACTCAC
This sequence comes from Bacteroidia bacterium, assembly GCA_038206385.1. Lineage (GTDB taxonomy): Bacteria > Bacteroidota > Bacteroidia > AKYH767-A > OLB10 > JANXSD01. The sequence goes on from JBBRAW010000011.1 coordinate 20,453, forward strand.
ATCAGAACCACCTTGATCGCTCGGTGTAGAAATCAATACCATTCCACCTGGTTTTAACGAAGAATGAAAATTCTTAAACACTTGTACATCTTCTAAAATATGCTCCATCACATCAATGGAAATTACTAAATCATACGTTTCTGAAGTTTTGTAAATCGTTAAATCATCGACAACAAATTTCACTTGACTACTTGCGCCAATCGAATCAAAAAACGAATTGCAATCCGCAACTTGTTCTTCCTTTACATCAACAGCTAAAATTTTCGACTGCTTATTTTTATTCCACAACCAAAAACTATATTGACCATAACCCGCACCAGCGTCGAGGATTTGAGGCGTTTTAGAAGCTGTTTTTTCCCATGTTCGTAATTCTTTGTGTACATGCCACGCTCTTAAAAGTAAAAGATCAAGCAAATTATAAAAGGTTTTTCTTAGAAATGGATTCTTATTAAAGACGTTGCCAAGACGGCGTTTTATCGGATCGTACTGCATAATTAGTTTAAGAAATTGGCTACGAATCTACTAAATGTAAGAGGAATGGTTGGCAGATATTGCCTTTATGGATGGGAAAAGGAGAGAAAATGGCAATTATTTGTCTTCTTCTGCAGGAGGAATATGCAGATTCTTAAACAGTTTATCGATATGCTCCACATAATCCAGACTATTATCAATAAAAAACTCTAATTGAGGAACAATTCGAGCTTGTTTACCAATGCGAAGTCCTAATTCTTTGCGGATTTCAGAAAGATGCGTTTTGATGGCTTTAAGAACTAATTTAGGATCAGGAGCCTTGAAAATACTCACCTGTACTCTCGCTAATCCCAAGTCAGGAGTCACTTTAACACCTGTAACTGTGATAAAATGATTTCCATACCAATTTCGTCCTTCTCTTTGAAAGAGTTCTCCAAGTTCTTTCTGAATTAACTTGGAATATTTCTGCTGGCGCACTGAATCCATAAGTACAAAGGTAACAATTAGAAGTGCACCCATAATGGAATAATTATCTTTGCCACGTGAAAAATTATCTACGCCTCCTCAGCTTTCTCAAACCGTATAAAAGCACTGCTGCCATTTCCGTGTTTTTTAATATCCTTACGGTAATCTTTTCGCTTTTTTCTTTAACGATGATTGTTCCATTTCTGAATGTATTATTCAGTCAAGCGCGCAATTATAAAATGATGCCGTGGAGTTTATCGGTAAATGCATTGTTAAATAATCTCAATTATTATCTCTCTGATTTGGTAATTCGTGAAGGTCAAATTCAAGCGTTACTCACCATTAGTATTTTGGTTGTTGTCATCATGTTTCTAAAAAATTTAACGCGTTATCTTGGGATGTATTACATCATTCCAATTCGTAATGGTGTTGTTAGAGATGTGCGTTCGATGTTGTACAATAAAATTCTTGCGTTGCCTATTGGTTACTTTACGGATGAAAAAAAAGGCGATTTAATTTCTCGCATGACAAGTGATGTGCAAGAAGTAGAATACGGAATTATGAATTCATTAGAAGCTGCATTTCGTGAACCGTTGAACATTATTATTTTTCTTATTACGATGTTTACGATGAGTGTTCATCTCACTGTTATCGTTTTAATATTATTACCAATTGCTGCATTGTTAATTGGAAGTGTTGGAAAAAGTTTGCGAACGAAATCCACCTTAGCGATGGATAAGATGGGTGAACTTTTAAGTAACATCGAAGAAACACTTGGAGGACTAAGAATCATCCACGCTTTCACGGCAGAAAAAAATGCTACAGCGAAATTTGGAACACTTAATAAAGATCATTACCGATTACAAGTAAAAATAAATCGTCGTCGAGATATGGCTTCTCCGATGAGTGAATTTTTAGGAACTGTGGTGATGATGGTAGTGATGTATTTAGGAGGAATCATTGTTATTCATAACGAAGGCAACCTCGGACCATCAGAATTTATTGCATACATCGCGATTTTTTCGCAACTACTTCCTCCAATAAAAAGTTTAACAACTGCATTTTATAATATTCAAAAAGGAATGGCTTCTTCCGAGCGGATTTATAAAATTTTAGATGCAGAAATAAAAGTGAAAGAGCCATTAAATCCTAAAACATTAAACGCTTTCGAAAAAGGAATAGAGTTTAAAAATGTTTCTTTCTCGTATCGTAAAGGTGATGAAGGTTATGTTTTAAAAGATATCAATCTTGTTGTTCCTAAAGGCAAAACAATTGCATTAGTAGGTCAGTCGGGATCAGGAAAAACTACATTAGCAGATATGCTTCCACGTTATTATGATCCAGATAATGGCGAAGTATTAATGGATGGGATTAACATTCGTGAATTTAGAATTCATGATGTGCGAACGCAGATGGGAGTTGTTACGCAAGAATCAATTTTGTTTAACGATACTGTTTTTAATAACATCGCTTTTGGCATGCCTGATATGAAAGAAGAGGATGTTATTACTGCAGCTAAAGTTGCGAATGCACATGAATTTATTATCGCAATGCCACAAGGTTATCATACACCGATTGGTGATCGCGGCGGAAAATTATCTGGTGGTCAGCGACAACGTTTAAGTATTGCACGAGCTGTATTAAAAAATCCACCAATACTTATTCTTGATGAAGCAACGTCGGCATTAGATACGGAATCAGAAAGATTAGTTCAAGATGCGTTAACGAATTTAATGCGTCAACGAACAACGTTAGTTATTGCACATCGATTATCAACGATTGTACACGCAGATGAAATTATTGTTTTACAAAAAGGAAAAATTGTAGAGCGAGGAACTCATAATAATCTCTTAGCTCAAGCTGGATATTATAAAAAGTTATACGAGTTACAATCATTTGCATAAATATATGTTAATCGTAATTGAATTATTAACTTCGTTATTAAACAACAAAAAATTAAAGTCTCTTCTTGAAAGTGATTTAGGGAGGCAAAAAAATTTGATTTTTAAATCAAAAAAAAATATCCTGATAACAATTGGAATTTCAAATTAATTACAATGAAATACAACATCCACCTTTCACCAGCAATCGATCAGATTGGAGTAGAAGAACGCGTTTCTCGATTTACAAAGCGTAGTATTAAAAACGAGAGTAAGTTAATGGGATTAAAACTTGCGATGAGCATGATGGATCTTACTACACTTGATGCACGCGACACTCCAGGTAAGGTACGTCAGTTATGTGCTAAGGCAATTCGTCCGCATGATGCGATGCCAGATTTACCTGCTGCTGCTGCGGTGTGCGTTTATCCAAACATGGTGCGTATTGCAAAAGAGGCATTAGGAAATAGCGGTGTTAAAGTTGCTTCCGTTGCAACAGCATTTCCAAGTGGAATGAGTACGCGTAAAGTTAAATTGGAAGAAACAAAATATGCTGTGAATGAAGGTGCTGATGAAATTGACATGGTGATTTCACGCGGACATTTTTTACAAGGAGATTATAATTATGTGTTCGATGAAATTGCAGCTGTTAAAGAAGCTTGCGGACATGCACATTTAAAAGTGATTTTAGAAACAGGAGAATTAAGTACACTTGATAATGTTCGTCGTGCTTCTGATTTAGCGATGCATGCTGGTGCAGATTTTATTAAAACATCAACAGGTAAGATTCAGCCAGCAGCAACAATGCCTGTTACATTGGTGATGCTTGAAGCAATTCGCGATTTTTATTATAGCGAAGGAAAGATGATTGGGATGAAACCTGCGGGTGGAATTGCAACGGCGAAACTAGCATTGCATTATTTAGTGATGGTTCGTGAAACGTTAGGTGAAGCTTGGTTAAGTCCTGATTGGTTTCGCTTTGGCGCAAGCTCTTTAGCAAATGATTTGTTAATGCAAATTGTAAAACTCGAAACTGGAGTTTATCAAAGTGGAGATTATTTTTCGAAAGATTAATTCATTAGAAATTATGAAGTTCCCACGTAAACTATCTGCAGGAACAAATAATACTGTTATTGTTATTAGTGAAACGGAAGTCGGTAAATTATTTTTAGGCGACACGCGCTCCGAAATTGGTAGTGAAGCTGAAAAAATGCAGTATGCAAACGGGATTAATAATTTAGTTGTAAAATTTATTCGGTTAGACTTTAATGAATCGATTCAAGCAGAAATGTTAGTGATGGAAAGAATTCATCCAATTGATTACAGAGCTTACGAAGTCGAGATACGTGAATTATGGTTAGATGTATTTGAGGATGAGATTAAAGCTTTACACAACGCGGGATTTGTACACCGTGATTTAAAAAGACCTTCCAATATTGGAGGATTAGCATTCGATAATATTTTACTCACACAAACTGGTTTGCGATTAATTGATGTAGGCATCTTTGCATTACGCAAACAAGTAGGAGATAAAATTTTTGAAAAACATATTGAAATAGAAAACAATGAAATTGCTGAGTTTAAAGAATACTTTTTGAATAGATAATTTCAAATTCTTTGTGAAACAATACGTTTAATTTATTGCTTTTTACACTATAAATTTTTTCATCACAATCAATCTCTAGTGCTTACTCCTTTACAAATCTTTGGGGAGCTAAATGATACACTACACCTTTAGCATCTTTTACAATCGCATCAATTAAATAAATACCAAATTGTAAACTTGAAACATCAATCGAAGTATTATTTAATGGTTGAATGAAGGGTCTACTATTTGGCGAATTTAAAATTACAGTGAGATATATCGCTAAAGGCGTTTATTATCGACCTCCTTTCGATGAACAGAGTTGTAGTAATAATTATAAATTTATTAGCATTTGTTATTCAATCTTTTCACAAAACCAATTATTTAACTCACTCTTAAATATAATTTCATTCGTATCTCTGACCTGTATACTTATGGATAAATTTGTATTTGTTCGAATCTGTTTTTAGAGTAGTTTAGCTTTAAATGGTTGGCTAAAGAGTTAAACTCACAAGTTCGAGTTTATGGGATTTGCAAAATAATAATAATTGATTTGTTCAAAAATAAAATATATTGCCTACTTTCATTAAAAAATTAATAGTTTAAAGGATGTTATAAAAGCAATATTTGAAGCGTTTAAGAGTGAGATTTTTAGTTATTTTAGGTTTGATGTATTAATTCTAAATATAATTTTTATGAACCCAACAACCAACATGAATAGCGCTGTTTCGAAAATCGAATCAGCTATCAGCTATCAGCTATCAGCTATCAGCTATTCTTAATTTTAAGAGAGGAAAGTTAAGTAATCTCTTTAAATTTAGATTAACGAATTTAAGCTTTAAAGAACTCCATTTTAGGAAACACAATTTAATGATTAGTTTGACATCCTTAATGTTTATAACTGGAATTCTAAATGCACAACAACCAACTTGGCGTCTTGGGGATCAAGAAATTCGATTTAACAATACTACACCTGCAACTTCAATATCTGGCGCTAGTTCATTCGATGATCAAAGTTATAATAGTATGATTGATCAAAATAGTAATATTGGTTTTTATATTAATAGTGGTCGTGTATTTTATGCTGATGGTACTTTGATGGGAGATATAAATGTTTCCTATCAATATCCAAATCCTACTTACCCAGGAAGTGGGCCTCAGTATCTAACAGGATTAAAAAGATTAGGCGGCTATCCTGAATTATGTATTGTACCCAAACCTGGTTCGTGTAGCAATTTTTATGTGATTGGAGGTTATTCTAAAAAACAAACTTTATCATATAGTACTGGAGGTGTGGATCCCGATTTAGTATATGCTGAAATTGATATGACTAATTATAACCCCTTATACATTGCTCCAAATCAAAAATTAGGAACTTTGGTAGGTGCGGATGTATTTGGAAATGTTCTTGCAAATCCCATTATTCCTCACGGAGGAACGAGTTTCGGCAACCAAGATAGTCATACTTCGGAGATTCATTTAGCAGTTTCAAGTTTACGTGTAGATGGACAAAGATTGATTTTTATAACAAGGGGTGGTGAAATTTATATGTCGATTATTGATCCAAACGGCATTGTAGGAGAGGCGAATCTTATTGGTACCTATATAATACCTTCAGGTGCAGGATCAAGTAACATTAAATCGGAATTAGAAATATTTGAAGATTATCCTGATGCATATAATCCTCATTACAGACTTGCGATTCCAAGTGGAAATGGTTCAGCATACATTACATTATACAGTATCAGTTATGATATTCAAACAGGAATACCTTCTAACATTGTTACTATTGGCCCAATACTACCTACGGTGACAAACAAAATATCATTAAAAGGTCTTGAGTTTAGTCCTAATGGAAATTATATATATGCAACATGTTTAGATGGAGATCATTTAAGATGTTATGATGCTAATAATGGAAATCAAATTTCGCTTCCACAAATTTCGCAAAGTGATATGGAAGACTTTTCTTACTCAATGATTGAAAGTTGTATTGATGGTAATTTTGTTGTTCTTAATCCAAATGGAAATCAAACAACTAGTTTTTCTGAATTAGCTAAAATCAATAACCCTAATACTCCGTCACAATGTTCATTACAACGCCATTATGTTGAATTTCCTAATTCATCCGTTGTTTACAGTAATGCAACTGGGAATAATTTAAATAGATTTGAATTATTTGGAGCGACCAATTATATAGAAATTGCGGTATTGCCCGATCAAATTGATGGCGAAAATTATCCAGGTATGTATAATACAAGCATTAAAACTTGTTGTAATTTTTTAAGTGATTTTAATAAAATAAAATATACTGTTGAAAATAACGCGACTTGGTTAGGTACTAATAATGACATTAACAATGGCTCTAATGTTGTATCAATTAAACAAGAATTAATTATTAAACAAGGTGTGACCTTAAATGTAGAGAATATCACATTTGTTTTTGGATTACATGGCAAATTAATACTCGAACCCAGTGCAACATTAATCTCAAACGGATGTACGTTTACAGGATCCGAAAATTGTCAGAATATGTGGGATGGAATTTTTGTTAATGGTGATAAAAATGCGGGACTTGGAGCAAGTTTAATAATGAATGATGACATGAATGGAAGAAGAAATATTGTTGAGCATGCAATTTATGGAATAGATGCTGGATTTGTCATTAGTCAATCTGACCCCATTCCTGATGGAGGAATTATAAATTTGGATCACGTTTCTTTCGAAAATAATCAGAACTCTATTATTTATTTAAGTCACCCAATTAATAATGGTCAATCAGTAGTTAATAATTGTGATTTCCATACTGATTTTGTAAATAATATATATAACAATATGTGGTATCCTTACGAAAAAATTGTTCCTAATTCTTTTATAACTGCCTTTAACGTTAGTGTTCAAAACATAGGCTTTATTGGAGTGAATAATTTTGATCGCAGTAATTTGGGATTTAATTTAGTGGATTGCAAAAATATAGCGATCAACCAATTTAATATTTCAAATTGTCATATTGGTATTTGGGTGAATAATTCAGGTGCAAACGGAATTTCCAGTCAATCTCAAATTACAAATAATAAATTTATAAATACTGGAACTTGTATTCGTATTGAGAATGGAAGGGATGATGAAATAACTGACAATGTTTTTAACTTTCTGAATGGCACTCAAATGAACAATTTTTACGGTGTTTATTTGGACAACACTTCAGCATTTAACATAATTGATAATAATTTTAACTTCCTACGATATGGCGTATTTGTAATAAATAGCGGAGCTGGCGGCGGATTAATTGGTAGAAATACGAATGGCAATACATTTACAGGTTGTTGGAGAGGTATTCACGCTTATAAAGATAACTCTGGGTTGCAAATTAGTTGTAACCACTTTGTAAACAACATTACTTTTGCATCAGGAAGCAATAATGCTTATTCGACTGCATGGTTTATTGGAGGCGATTTGTCCAATCAAGGGGATCCTATCGCCTCTGGTGCCAATAACGAATTTTTAAAATTTAATACACAAACAGAAATTGCTTCTATTTTGGATAACACAACCAACAGTTGCGATCCAAGTTTTAATTTTTGCTATTATTCAAATCTTTCTCAACCTAATTCAACGCCATCAATAAATTTCAATTATCCTTTTGCTTCTGCAAACCCAATAATCGGATTAATAGGATGCGGAGGAAGTCATCATTTAATGGCATTAGCCAACAATGATCCAAAAGTTGCGCAGGAAATGATAGTATCAGAAAGCAATCCAATCATAAAAAACAACTGGAATAACGAATTAATAAATTGGTATAATATACAAGAACAAAACGATTCGTTAATAACATATTTACAAAGCTCGTCTGAATTCAGTAATGTTCAATTATTGTTTTTCGAGTTTTTAAAAGCTAAAAAATATACTGAAGCAACAAAATTAATTAATGAATTAAATAATTCTAACGACGAAAAGGAACAACAATTTGCGGCCTTAAATACAATAACACTTTCGCTTGCACAAAACAACCTTTCAATTAAAGAAGTTGATTCCATTGAATATCAAACAATCAATGATTTTGCATTGTTGGATGTTCCTGTAAGTGCACAAGCAAGAACAATGTTATCGCAAATTTTAGACAGTATGCATACTTTGGAAATTTCTACTGATACAGCATTTAATAGGTTGTCAAACAATACTGATTTGCAACATTCATTTTCTTTTTCACCTAATCCTGCAAATGAAAAAATTGATCTTCATTTTATAAATAGCAACGATCAAATCTATTCTTTGGAAATAGTAGATGTATTGGGTAGAATACAAGAATCTTATTTGAATATTAAACCGAAAGAACAAACGCTTTCTATTAAAAACTTACAAGCAGGAACATACTTAATAAATTTACTAAACAACGGTCTGAGGTTTGATTCACAAAAGTTAATAGTTGAGAATAATTAATTTTTTAAGATAATAGGAGTATTGCTAATTATTATGCAATACTCCTTTTTCTAAAACACTTATGTCTTATGAAAAATAAAATCAATAAATTAATTTATATTTTAGCATTGTTTTTAAATTCAAGTTTTGCTCAATCTAGTTTTGATAGTATTTATAAAATAAATGATGGATCATCTGGATTTAATATTTTTACTTATACAAATTATTCAATTACTTCAGGATCCTCTACCACTTGGATAGTAGACACCGCTACGGGACTTATTTACAATCAGAGTCATTCATTTAACTTAAAGCTAGATAATAATGGGAATCAACTTAGCATATATAAGTTTGCCAAAGTAGATTCTTTACTTTTATCGTCCTATCCAATGATTTCATTTGATAACTTTGCCTGTGCAGCTATTGAAGACAACAAACAAGCAATCTATTCAAGTGGGGTACAAGTAACCATAAATTCAATTGGTTCCAGCCAGCAGCTACTCAAGATTGTTAAAACAGATTCGATTGGAGGATTAATTTGGGATTACAGTTATAAGTTATCCTCTGATTCAAGTTGGTTTGCTAGATGTTGTTTTTTTGATAATCAACATAACCATTTAATTATTGCAGGGGATGTTAATGATCCGAATTTAAATTACTCATATCCATTTATTGTAACATTAGATACTTCTGGAGTAATACTTAATTCGGTGAGAATTAAAAACCAAGGCTTCATAGCTATTCGTGGAATTACTATGGATAATACAAATAATTTTTATTGTGCGGGAGTAAACATACTTGGAACACCCAACAGCTCACCCATTACTTGGAAGGGAGATCAACAGGGAAATGTTATTTGGTCGTACAATTATTCTTTATCAAGTTATGGAAACTATGCGCTTTCTATTATTAATACTACCGATCATAATTTTGTAGTTTGTTATCAGAATGCATTTAAAAATGGTTATTATTGGAAATATCATTTACTTAAATTAGACTCAGCAGGAAATACTATCTGGGATAAAATATTTAATTATACGCGACAGGTAACAAGTGGATTAACTGAATTGACGAATACTAACCTAATTCATGTTGGCATATTCAGAGATACTTTAGGTGCCGACTCAATAGCTGGGCTTCTTACTTTATTTGATTCATCAGGAAATAAACTATGGGATAGAAAATTTTTTGATGAGGGTGGTTATAAAACTTTATATGATGTAAAACCAACTTTAGATGGAGGGTATATTATGTGTGGAACTACTGGACACTTTTTTGTTCCTGTAGGTGGATTTTATACAGGGCAGACATGGATTGTAAAAACTGATAGTCTTGGTTTGTTAACATCCATCAATAACCATACGCCAGATTACATTAGTGAAGCAACGCTAAATGCACCGTTTCCAAATCCAACAAAGGATGCAATTACGATAGAAACATTTGTTCCAATAGAAGCAAAGAAAGCAATATTACATTTATTTGATATCCGCGGAAAAGAATTATTGCAAAAGGAAATTAGTAAGGGGATTACAAAAACATCAATTTCATTACAAGAATATGCGTCAGGCAATTATTTAATTGCTCTTAGCATCGATGATTACGCAGCTGGAGCTAAAAGGATTGTAAAGGTGGAGTAAATTTATAATACTTTTACGCAATAACTTTTATCACGAATTAAACTTCACAACTTACTCCTTTACAAATCTTTGGGGAGCTAAATGATATACTAAACCTTTGGCATCTTTTACAATCGCATTAATTAAATAAATACCAGATTGTAAACTTGAAACATCAATCGAAGTATTATTTACTGGTTGAATGATATTTTTAATTTCTCTTCCTCGCAAATCAATAATTCTTAATCCTGTTAATGATAAAGTATTTTCAATTTTTATAGAAAGTTTTTTACTGACAGGATTTGGAAATAGTTGAATCATTTTATTTGCAAGATGCTCATTCAACCCTACTGAAACATCCAATGTATTAAAAATTGTATTTGTTGTAACTGCAGGATTAAAGTCAAAATAAATATCTGCTTTGTTATTCAATATATATGGGAAACTTACTATTTGACTAACTTGTTTAGTAAAAATTTTATATGAAAATGCACCATGACTTTCTGCTTCGTTTGTATTACTATCTGGCAATAAAATATTATCGAAATAAACTTTCAAAATATTATGTCCGGTAATTTCCCAATGCGATAAATGTGATGATCCAATAAATTGGAAAGATGCCACATTTAAGTTCATATCTAAAGTGTCAACAACAACAATAGTGAAAGCAGTATCTGTTCCAGTATTTTGAAAACGTATCGTATAAGTTAATAAAGAATCAATATCAACTAATAATAAATTATCTAAGCCAATCATTGGCTCTACCGTTTTATCATTCGGATCAAAACTACCTCTTACAATAGGATTAATGCTAGAAGTATTATTTGAGATATTATTTTCAACACAACCAGCTACCAGTGTTGCAGTAAATCCTAAGTTAGTTCCGATTAAATTAGGATCAGGAGGAGTACTAAAAACTAAATGTACGTTAACATCCTGAAAAACGCCTATTGCACCGAATGAAATATCAATTTGATTACTTCCAACTAATGTATACGGAAGTGTTGATGAAACAAATGTTAAATTATTAGGAAAAATAATACTTACAACCGAAGAACTGCAAGGGATATAACTTAAGTTTCTTACATCTAGATACAACGAAAAATTAAATCCTGGTCTTATCGCTGTATTATACATTCCAACTGCTAAATCAAATCCAATATTTGAAGAATCACCAAGATTTACATTTGTAATTGTATCGTTAATGGCGCTTACAACAATACCTGTACTATCGCAAACAGAATAATAATTGGATGCAGATACAGTATTTGCTGAGTAAGTCCCATAAGGTAAATGTGCATTGTAATTTCCGAAATTATCGGTGGTTGTAAAATAATTTCCAGGATTAAATTCTATTAATCTTCCTGCAAGTACTGGCTCACTCGCATCAATGTTACAGTTACGAATAGTATCTAAATATACTTGACCACTTACTGTCCCGCAATTAATGCCAGCATCAGGAATAACTAATGAAAATGTAGAATCACAAACAGAAGCCGTGACAACATTTGTAACTGTAAATTGATACGTGCCAGGCAATAAATTATTTACACTAACAATACCTTGAAAATTATATGACAATGTTTGTGTTGTAGGTCCCGTAAAATTTAAAGAATACGGAAATGATTGCGAATCATAAAAATCAAATGAGACAGAACCATTCGCAATGCCATTGCATGCTTGAAAAATGCTAGAATTAAATGCAAAACTTGTTGGTTGATAATTATAGGTAGGCATTGGATTTCCAGAGCAACCATTTGCATCCGTTAGTAGCACTGTATAAATATCATTCGAGCAAATATTTTCAACAGTTAATGAATTGTATGTAGAAGAAAATCCTGTTGTAATACCTGTATTTGTTGCACAGTATGCATACAATGAATAGGGAGCTGTTCCATTAATACTATTTAAATCTAAAAAACCCGTACCATTGCATAAATTTTTACAAGGATGTGCGCCTCCAGTTGGAAGCCCCGGATAAATATAGCCAAGCGCTCCTGCATTTAAGAAAGGATTATCATTAATTGTATAAGATGCAGTACCAGTATTTCCATTTACATCAGTAACGATAATTGTATATGTTCCCGCTATTAAATTATTCAGCGTTGATACTGTAGAACTATTCGACCAGCTATATGCATATGGAGAACTTCCCCCATATAAACTTTGAATTTCAATTGATCCATTTGCTCCTCCACATGCCTCGTCTTTACCTTTTAAAGTAATAGTTATTGGCGTTGCTGTTGCAATTTTTGTTAAAGCAAAAAGAAAAAGGATAAGAATTCGAATCGATTTCATGGTAGAAAGTGTTAGGTATATCAAATATATAGATATTTTTAGTTGACACAACAATAGCTGTTGCCACATTTAATTTTCTATACATATAATTAAGGCCAATACGCTACAAATGCAAAGAGCCACCTTTGTGGAGGTGGCTCTTCTAAATATTTTATTACTCTTTTATCCGTTCAATGCTTCAGCACCTGCAACAATCTCCAAAATTTCATTGGTAATAGAAGCCTGACGAGCTTTGTTGTAAGAAAGCTTAAGATCCTTAATTAATTCACCTGCATTGTCTGTAGCCTTGCTCATTGCAGTCATACGTGCACCATGCTCCGAAGCATGTGAATCTAACAATGCTTTGTACAATTGCGTTTTTATTGATTTAGGAATTAACTCCAACACGATTTCTTCTTTACTTGGCTCGAAGATATAATCATGTTTCATTTTACTTGCATCAGCTTTTGCAGCGGGTGGTTGAATAGGTAACAACTGTTCCGTTTGAACAATTTGTACAGCCGCATTCTTAAATTGATTGTAGATGACAACAACCTTATCGTATTTACCAGCAGTAAAATCATGCATCGCTTGTGTAGCTATTGCTGAAGCAGATGCAAAATCCAGATGGCTATAAATCTCATTATGATGACCAATATAAAGATCTTTCATTTTACTAAATGAATCACTTCCTTTCTTACCAATGCAAAGAACTTTCACACTACCTGTTTTATAAAGCTTGCTATATTCATCAGCCAATAAACGATTTGCTGTACGAACAATATTTGCGTTGAATGCTCCAGCTAATCCTCTGTTAGAAGTAATTGCAATTATTAAAATATTATTTACCGGACGAACTTGCGCATACGCACTTCCATCTGAACCTTCCATTGAAGAAGATAAATTTTCTAATATTTCACGTAACTTATTTGCATAAGGACGTAATTGTGTGATTGCATTTTGTGCACGACGAAGCTTTGCAGCACTCACCATCTTCATTGCCTTGGTGATCTGCTGTGTGCTGTTCACAGATACAATACGTAAACGAACTTCTTTTAAATTTGCCATATTTTTTAATTCAGAATGCAGAATTATCTTTAAATTACTTATCGATAACTTTATGCTTATTCCAAGTTTTCCTTTATCTGATTTCGTTTTTTACTGTTAATTATTGAAACCAGCAATCTTATAGTTTCCTGAAGATTGTTCTTCAGTTCCGGATTAATTTTAATGATTTTTAAATCAATTAAATCAAGCCAATATTCAGTTTCATCCGCTTCCTTCAATGCAATTGCAAGTTTGTTAACAAAATCTGCAGTACTTACTGCTCTTTGCGCCTCATGAACATTTGCACCTATACTTGTTTCACTTCTTAAAACCTGATTTGCTAAAACAAAATGCTTTTGACTTACTAACGGAGTATTCAAATCCAGAATGTTGGTAGCGAAATCAAATGTTTTATTTAAGATTACATTGTTTTCTCTTCTTATAAAAAATATATTTAAATAAACTATTATAACTTATAATTCAGAATTTCTACGCTGAGTATTTCTTCGATAGATCTTTACCTACTTTTTCAAGTACGCCTGTGATCTCATCATTTATAATTCCTTTTGCTAATTGCTCAAGTACTGTTGCATGATTAGCTTTTAATAATGCTAAGAAGTCAGCTTCGAACTCACGCACTTTTTTCAATGGAACACTTTGTAATAATCCTTTTGTTCCAAGATAAATAATCGCAACTTGTTCTTCAACGCGTTGTGGAGAATATTGTCCTTGCTTTAATATTTCTACGTTACGTGATCCTTTGTCGATTACTGCTTTTGTTGCAGCATCTAAGTCAGAACCGAATTTTGAGAACGCTTCTAATTCACGGTATTGTGCTTGATCAAGTTTCAACGTACCTGCTACTTTTTTCATTGATTTAATCTGTGCATTTCCTCCAACACGTGATACCGAAATACCTACGTTAATTGCAGGACGAACACCTGCGTTGAATAAATTCGCTTCAAGGAAAATCTGACCATCAGTAATAGAAATTACATTGGTAGGAATGTATGCAGAAACGTCACCAGCTTGCGTTTCAATAATTGGAAGTGCAGTTAATGATCCACCACCTTTTACTTTACCTTGTAATGAAACAGGAAGGTCATTCATTTGTGATGCGATGTCATCCGACTTAATAATTTTCGCAGCACGCTCTAATAAACGACTGTGTAAATAAAATACATCACCAGGATATGCTTCACGACCTGGAGGACGACGAAGTAATAATGAAACCTCGCGGTATGCAACTGCTTGTTTTGATAAATCATCATAAACAACTAATGCAGGACGACCAGTATCACGGAAAAACTCACCGATTGATGCACCTGCCATTGGAGCGTAGAATTGCATTGGCGCAGATTCAGAAGCGGTAGCAGCAACAACAACAGTGTATGGCATTGCACCACGTTCTTCTAATGTCTTAACGATATTTGCAACAGTAGAACCTTTCTGTCCTATCGCAACATAAATACTATATACTGTTTGACCTTTATCGTAAAATTCTTTTTGGTTGATGATCGTATCAATCGCAACAGCAGTCTTTCCTGTTTGACGATCACCAATGATTAACTCACGTTGACCGCGACCAATAGGAATCATCGCATCAATTGCTTTGATACCTGTTTGTAATGGCTCAGCAACAGGTTGACGATAAATTACTCCAGGAGCCTTACGCTCAAGTGGCATTTCATACGTATCACCTGTTATTGGTCCCTTTCCATCGATAGGATTTCCTAAGGTATCAACAACACGTCCGAGCATGCCTTCACCTACGCGGATCGATGCAATTTTACCTGTACGTTTTACGGTATCACCTTCTTTGATATCATTTGAAGCTCCTAACAAAACAACTCCAACGTTATCTTCTTCGAGATTTAATACGATCCCTTTAAGGCCGTTTTCAAATTCGATAAGCTCACCTGATTGCACTTGTGTGAGGCCATAAATACGAGCGATACCATCACCCACTTGGAGTACAGTACCTACTTCTTCTAATTCAGTAGCTGACTTAAATCCTGCCAACTGTTGGCGTAGGATAGCTGATACTTCATCTGGTCTTACTTCTACCATTACTTTGTATATTTAATAATGTTATAATCGTTGTTAAACTTCCTTATTATACAAGTTGTCGTCAAATTGATTTTTCAATTGACGCAATTTTGTACTTACACTAGCATCATGTTGCTTATCACCTACACGAAGAATAAATCCTCCGATAAGATCCTTATCTACTTCTTCTATTAACTCTACTTTTTCTCCTTGCGAAGTTTTTAGCAAGCCCATAATTTCAGCTCTTAATGCTGTATCCATTGGCGTTGCTGTTTTTACAAATGCAGTTTTAATTCCGTTCTGGAATTTATACATCTGAATAAATTCAATAGCTATTGAAGGAAGATATGCTTCACGTCCTTTACGCGTAATAATATCCATAAAGGAAATTGTTAATGCATCTACCTTGCCAGCAAAAATTGCTTTTAAAACAATGTTCTTTTTATCTGTTTGAACGATAGGATTGTTTAGCATCAAAACAAGATCACGATTTTCATCACAAACAGTGCGCACCAATTCCATATCAGCATACACTTTATCTGTAAGATTTCGTTCTTGTGCTAATCCAATTAAAGACCTTGCATACCTACGTGCTACTTTTGAATCAACCATTTTTATTGGTTCAATATTTAAAGATTTAAATTTTCAATTATATTGTCTTACAACAATCTAAAATATCAATTCAACCCTAGTTAATTTTTACTTTAATAATAACGGAGAGTCTGATTCAGAATGTTTGAGTTCGAGGCTCTTTCAGCTAAAAAAGCGCAATTTACATTTAGTAAGTGAGCATTTTTTCGATGGAAGGAACGAAGAAATCGGACATTATGGGCAGACTCTTATTAATTTAATTTTACTTCTTTTAAAAGATCTTGTACTAAAGCTTTTTGTTTATCATCATTCGCTAATTGCTGACGAATAACTTTTTCGGCGATGCCAATTGAAAGTGTTGCAACTTGATTTTTTAATTCAGTGATTGCAGCCATCTTTTCGTTTTGAATTGATTCACGAGCGATGTTTAACAAACGATCTGCTTCAACAGTTGCTCTTGAACGTGCTTCATTAACAATTGCATCTTTAGCTTCACGCGCTTCTTTCAACATAATATCACGTTCGTTGCGTGCTTCTTGTAAAATGCGTTCGTTTTCTGTTTTCATATTCGCCACATCTTCTTTGGCTTTTTTAGCAGAATTCAATGCATCTTGAATAGAAGTTTCACGTTCCTTTAATGATGACAAGATTGGTCCCCAAGCAAATTTGCGCATTAAGAATACAACAATCAAGAAGGATACGGTCATCCAAAAAACGAGGCCAAAGTCGGGTTTAACGAGTTCCATATTAATTAATGTTTTACAGTTTTATTTAGATGCTAATGAATAGCGGATAATTTTTTTAATGAATCAAATAAACCGGTGCTGAGCCAATCGCTTTCGCACCGGTTAATAGATTTGCGAGCAATCTTACAAATTACTTCGTAAGGATTGCAAGAAGGCCGATAACCATCGCGAAGAAGGCAGCACCTTCAACGAGAGCAGCAGCAAGAATCATGTTGCTACGGATGTCACCAGCAACTTCTGGTTGACGAGCAATTGATTCAAGAGCACTTCCGCCGATACGGCCGATACCTAGACCTGCGCCAACAGCTGCAAGACCTGCTCCAACAGCACCTAGACCATAACCGATTCCGATATTGGCACCATTAGTAGCTGCGTCGAGTAAGAGAGTTGATAACATTGTATTGAGTATTAAAGATTAAATAATTTCTTGAAAGAATAATTAAATGATTGACTCTTGATGTGCATCTTCAGCAAGATGTCCTTTTTCATGATGATGTTCTTCTACCGCTGCTCCAATATAAACTGCTGAAAGCATCGTGAAAACATACGCTTGAAGAAATGCAACTAACAATTCAAGTGTTGTCATAAATACTGTAAACACCAATGATAATGGTGATACCGCTAAGCCTATTCCAGTTCCATTTTCACCAAAGATGAAAATCAAACAGAAGAATGCAAGTCCGATAATATGACCAGCAGTAATGTTTGCAAAAAGTCGAATCATTAATACAAACGGACGAAGGAATACACCAAGAATTTCGATAGGAGTTAATAGAATTAAAATTGGTTTTGGTACACCAGGCATTGCGAAAATGTGTAACCAATATCCTTTGTTTGCACTTACTGAAACAATGATAAAAGTAAAAATCGCTAATGTCATTGTTACTGCAATATTTCCTGTAAGATTTGCTCCTCCTGGAAAGACTGGAATCAATCCCATCAAATTTGAAATCCATATAAAGAAGAATACCGTTAATAAATACGGAACATATTTTTCAAATTTCTTTTCACCAATACCAGGCTTAATTACTTCGTCGCGAACAAATAAAATTATTGGTTCAATTGCATTTTGTAATCCTGTTGGTGCTAATCCTTTTCTTTTACGCGTATATGCTCCTGCAACATTTGTAAAAATCACTAACATTAATGCAATCGAAATAAATAATGACATTACATTTTTTGTGATAGAGATGTCAAACATCCCAGCAGTAATTTCTTCGTTAACTGTTGTTTCGTTTGCGGGAACTGGTGCTGTTTCGTTTACTGCAACAACTTTTCCTTCCCCTAATTTGAAGCCTTCGTATGCTCTATGTCCGTGCTCAAATTCACTCGACATAAACGTAGTTAGTCCGCGCTCTTTACTATAAATGATAACGGGCAATGGGATTTCGGTATGTCCCCATAAGTGCCATCCATGACTATCGGCGATATGCTCCATAATCACTTTCCCTGCGTTTAGCTTTTCGGCTGGCTTAGAAGATTCAGGACTAGTTCCTTCGACCTGCATTTCGTGCGAAGCTGGGAGATTAGAAGGTTGTGCTTCCTGTGCATGATTGGATATAGAAAATGCAATCGTGAATGCGAGGAAGGTAAGGATCGAAATAAGTGATAACTTGCTGATTTTCATAATGATACGTAGACCTATAGGCTCAACAGAGGCGCAAAGGTAGTTAAAATCATATAAAAAGCTAATTGAAATTTTAATGATACTACAAATTATACCTCTGTAAATCATCGATTAAGCCCAGAAAGAAGTGTAGATTACTTGGTAGTAGGTAAGATTTTGAAAGGTAGTGATTGTCCTATTCCAAACTTGGTTATCAGCATACACATGGGATAAGAGCAGAATTTGAAACAATAATAAAGCAGTAAATTAAATAGCCAATCCTTTCCGAAAATTAAATTGATTAATTTGTAGAAATATACATGTTCTATATTATACACGGCAAAATCTTTACATTGTTTTTAAATAAAAATTAGCAAATATTTATGTTTTGTTAACTAAAGTAATAAAACAATTAATGTAGAAGAATTGATTGGAAGCATTAGTTAATAATTTACTACATTTGAATAGTGACATTGCGTTAATTCTCAATTTGAACCTAGAGAATATGTTTTGGCTTCGACTAAACCTTAGTTCTAATTATAATTTTTAAACTTACTTTTAAACTTAAAGAATATGAAAAACATCACTAAAATTATTTTTTTTATTGGAATCGTCACTTCAACTTATACAGCAAATGCACAATGGCAGATATGTAGCGCTGGGACGTGTAATTATTTTCCGGTTAGTTTCATTGAGTCATCGGGACTTTTAATTTTAGATGGAAGTTGCGTTTCAAGCGATAGCGGAAGTACGTGGACGCTTTTAAACTCAGGATTTAGTGCCTTTAGTTTAGGTAAAAACTCAGCTGGAATTTTTGCGGGTTCGGATAGCTCAATTTATTTTTCAAACGCAAATGGTTCAACCTGGACAAATGTTTACAGTACAGGTAACTCTAATTTGAAATTTGGAATGGCTTTCTTGAATGATACAGTTTTTGTCACAACATTTTCAAGCGGTATATTAATGTCGCCTGACAATGGCTCAACTTGGAATTTTGTTAATACAGGATTGCCGAATGATAGCGTTTATTCAATTCTTGCAAAAGGAAATCTCTTGTTTGCAGGGATGTATGGTAATGGAATATATGTATCATCAAATTCTGGTGCAAGTTGGACAGCAATGAATAATGGCATGCCTTCCACAACTTATACACGTTCTCTAGCAACCGACGGAATAAATATTTATGCGGCGGCAGGAAATGCAATTTATATTTCTAATAATAATGGAATAAGCTGGACACAAGCAACAATAGCAGCGAACTCTATTAATTATATTTATAATGCCGGGAATGCAATGCTTGCTGGAGGATTTAGTCCATTAGGCGTTGAAGGAGTTTTTCGTTCCTTAGACAATGGTGCAACATGGACATTATTTAATAGTGGATTACCAACATGCTATTACGGGGTAGCATCATTTTATGCAACAAACTCCTATGTGTATTGCGGAATTGAATCACAATGTGGTTCTATCTATAGAATTCCTCTCAATGAAGTTTCAACTTTAGTAAATGAAAATCATGAGAGCATGAAAAATTTATGCGAAATATATCCGAATCCAAGCATGAATTCTATACAGGTGAAGTGGGGAAATCCGACTGTAAAAGAAGCAAGAGAAATAACAATATTAGATTTGGCAGGGAAGATAATTATACGACAAAATATTTTAGATACTTTTACAAAAATCAATATTGAATTATTATCAGCTGGAGTTTATTTTGTTAAAGTGATTGAAGGAAAAAATCAATACAACAACAAATTAATTGTTGAACACTTTTGAAAGGAATCCATTTCATAGCAAGATAAGTTCATTTGATAACACAGAGTTAAAACCATACTCGTGCTTTTAGGTTATCGAAATTAATTATGGAAGACAGTAGCTTCGGTCGTTACAAAAGCTTTTCAAATAATTTTTCGCAAAAATCCTAATCATCAGTCTTTAACTTATAATTAGAAATTATCGTTTTTTGTTGTTTGAAAATGATTATTAACTAATACGAGAATAGGTTTCGTTAAGGTTTACAAAAGCGTTTATTATCGTGCTGGTAGTGTAAAAGTTCAACGAATAACATCAGAGCAGCAACAAGTAATTGACAGAGGAAATGTTTATGTAACTAACAAACGAATAATTTTTGTTGGCACAAAAAAGAATTCGAATATTCAATTAAGTAAAGTTCTTTCTGTTACACCTTACAGTGACGGAGTTGGAATTGAAAAAGACAGCGGAAAAAGTCCGATACTTCGTGTCGCAGACAACGCAGACATTTTCGCTATGGTATTAGGACGAATGATAAACGATTTACAAAGTGTATAGCAAACTTGGAAGGACACATCTTCGTGCGAAAAGCAACGCAGCCACTAACAGCTAAGGCTTCGTTGCGTCCGAAGAACGAACAATGAAGTACATGTTGCGCGGAACCAAATTTTTATTTTACTATTGAGTTTACGTTCCTTTTAAAAAATTATTTATTGTCTTTAAAAATATTCACTAAAGGATTTAGGTAATAAATAATAATTTTAATTGTTTCGTTTTTAAAATAATTATTTTTATTAATCAGTAGGAAGTACAAATTTTCGAATTGGGTATAGCAAGCTTTTTCCTTTATTTTTTCAATAAAAAATCAATGACTATTAATGCATTTCATTGGTTTAATAAAGCAATAAAAATAATTATTGATGAAGAATTGATTGCGAATTTGCAAAAATAAATTTACTATATTTGAAGAAGGATGCGAAGTTAATTCACATCTTGTACCGCTTACGGGAACTTGTCCCTCTAAGTTTGACTCTGATGTTGTGCATCATGCTAAAACGATACTGCTGACACCAATCTTCTTGCGTTAAACAACCGACAAAGCAAGGTTGGCGAAAACTTGTTTGCCATTGCTCTTTTAACTTTCAATGGTTTCCATTCAATTAAAGGAATATTAATAGGATCGTAATTTTTTTTGAAAGATTGATTATTCATAACAATATTCTAGTGAAACTACATATATCTTTTTTGTGTGTAACGAATACTGGTTTTTAAGAGTTACCTTCGTCATCATAAATGCAGCTATGCTGCATAACCATATTCTGCGGGTAGACGGAAAAATTAAAACTAATTTTTAAAAAAGAGAAATAAAATGATGAAAAGAAAATGTACGTTAACAGTTATGCTTTTAGTATGTGGATTAAATTTAATGGCTCAGCAAACTATGTTTCAAAAAAAATTTGGAGGAGTAACGCTTGCTAATGCCACTGTAGCGGAGCAGGCTTCTGACAGCGGATTTATAATTGCAGGCACTACATTAACAGGTTATCATAAATATTTTTTAATTAAAACAGATAAAGCATCAAATGTAGTTTTTAGTAAAACCTATGGAGGTTCTACCGATCATTATGATCTTTATGATGCTGTACAAACAACAGATGGTGGATACATGCTTGCAGGCTTTTCAAACGTGTCTTCTAATTATAATATGTATTTTATTAAAACAGATGCAAATGGAGATACGCTTTATACAAGAAGTTTTGGTGGATATGGCGGCGAAATAGCAAATAGTATTATTCAAACAAGTGATGGAGGTTATCTTGCCGCAGGAAGTTCTTCGGATAATAGCCCTAATACTAATTTATTGTTATATAAAATGGATGCGGCAGGTGATTCTATGTGGTCAACCATGTTAAGTGTTCCAGTAACAGCAAGTTTAGAAGTTGCACGTGATGTGAAACAAACTGCTGACGGAGGATATATAATTGCGGGAGAATATAACTTGGGACAATTTATCCGTAATACCTATTTGATAAAAGTAAATTCTATGGGAACCGTTATTTGGAATAAAACATATCAGGTAACAGGCGCTGACATTGTAGCATCGGTAGAAATAACTTCAGATGGTGGTTATATTATAGGTGGAAATGCTGTGATGGCAGGAGGAGTAAATAATAATATTTTTCTTATTCGTACAAACGACATAGGTGATACACTATGGACAAGAACGTATGGTGGAATTGGTCTTGATTATGGCGGCAATGCTTACCAAACTACTGACGGTGGATTTATTGTTGGAGGATATACAGAAAGTTATGGAGCAGGACAAGGTGATGCATACCTTATAAAAACAGATGCAAACGGAGTGCTTAGCTGGAGCAAAACGTACGGAGGAAATCAATATGACCAGTTTAATGCTTTATGCAAAACTTTTGATGGCGGATTTTTTGGAACGGGAATAGCAGGAAGTTTTGGTAGCGGTTATATTTATGGTGTAAAAACAGATTCATTGGGCAATAGTAATTGCTCGCAAAATGCGGCTGCAACTGTTACGTATCATACACCGGTGCCTGAGGGAACAACAGCCCTTGCAAATTATTTACCTGGATCCTTTTTGGCGAATGTGGTTACTGTACAGGGATTATTGGATAGTGTAACTAATACAGTTTGCATAGTTATAGCTGGTGTAAATGAAACAGAAAATAATACTATTCAACTTTCGGTTTATCCCAATCCAACTACTACTACTATGCTTACTGTTAATTTTACATCTGAGTCTAATGAAAATATTGATTTTAACATTACAGATGTAACGGGCAAAACAGTGTTTACACAATCCCTAAAAACAACTAAAGGAATAACACATTCAATCATTGATGTAAGCAAATTTGCCAAAGGCATTTACATTTTAAATGCAAAAACAAAGCAACTTAGCGGTAATACTAAAATAAGTATCCAATAAATTACATTTCTTTTAAAAAAACCCGATGGCATTTAGAACGCTATCGGGTTTTTTCTTAATCAAAAAAATTAAATGATACTGTATCAAGTCAACCTATCTTGCAAACCTCAAACGTATCACTTCGAACGTAGATCAGCACAGCAAAAATCAATTCTTTGAACGAAATAAAACGCTTCGCTTATTAACTCAACTTTATTTAAATCACCAAATAAATTCTAAAAGCAAAATAAATTTTTAAAACGCTGTTTGCCTATTTAACAGAAAACATATGCAACCAAATGAAAATTTTAACGGAACAATAGTTAGAGGATTTTTTGTTTTGGGATTTCTATTTGAAAAAATTTGGAAACACATTAATATTTGCATCAATGCAGAAAACTTCACCGACCGAAGACAGACATGTTGGGACACCATTAATGAGGGGACAAAAACTAACCCAACATTTAAAGAAGTTTACGCACCGCTTGATGGCATCCTAATAAATTCAGGCGTGAAAATAAAATTGTAATTATTAGCCGCTTTTATTCATCGTAAATTTAATTTTACATAAGTGTAAGGGATAAAAGAATAGATTTGTAAAAAAAAACATGAGAGCAATCCGATACTATAGTTGCCTTGTTTTATTAATTCTATTTAGTCATCTTACACATGCACAAAAAATAAAAGTATATTTTAACAATCCGGTAAAAACAAGTGTTTCATCGGGAGTAAATGCGATTTATTTAAATCAAACCACTGATGATACCTTAATTGCCTATATTAATCGTGCGCATTATTCTATTGACATTGCTGTTTATAATTACATTCAATCAGGCAGTATGTCTAACATTGCAGCGGCAATCAACGCAGCCTATCTCAACGGAATAAACATTCGTTGGATTTACAACGGTAGTTCCTCCAACACTGGTTTGTCGTTAATCAATACAGGTATTCATAAATTGGCAAGCCCCACAACATTTAATTACAACATCATGCATAATAAATTTATGATTATTGATGCACATTCCACCAATCCAATTGACCCTATTGTTTGGACAGGTTCCTGCAATTGGGACGCAGAACAATTCAACTCCGATGTTAACAATGTAATTATTTTTCAAGATTCAAGTTTGGCATACGCATACACTAAAGAGTTCAATGAAATGTGGGGCGACACGGGATTAGTTCCCAATCTTGCACAGTCAAAATTTGGCCCTTTTAAAACAAACAATACACAGCACATTTTTAATATAGGTGGAATAACAGTAGAACAATATTTCAGTCCTTCTGATAACACCAACGCTCATATTGTTAGTGCAATTAGCAGCGCAAATGACGATTTGTATTTCGGAGTTTACACATTTACAGAAATTCCAGAAGCCGATTCTATTGTCAGTAAAATTCAAAATCATAGCGTTTACACTGCCGGAATTTTAGACCAATACAGTCAGAGTTTCACTCCTTACACTATTCTCAATCCGGTAATGACAAGCAAGCTGAAAATTTATAATCAGGCAAATTCAATTTATCACAACAAATTGGTGATTGTTGATCCATGTTCGCCTAACTCTGATCCGCTTGTAGAAACTGGCTCGCATAATTGGACAGTTTCAGCTGACACAAAAAATGATGAGAATACTGTTATCATTCATAGTGACACAATCGCCAATATTTATTACCAATCTTTTTATCAAAATTTTTTAGACCTTGGCGGAACGCTAACACCATGCACAAGTTCAACATCTATTCACGAAATAAATAATTTGCCTGTTACTATTTTTCCGAATCCTGCGAATGCATCACTAACAATAAATTTTAATGATATTAATAAAGCGCAACTTCTAATTTTCAATTCTATTGGTGAACAAATCACAAATTCACAACTTGTAACGGGAGAAAATAAAATTGATACTCGGAATTTTACCGAAGGAATTTACTTTATCAGTATTAGCTCCGGTAACAATTTTTACAAACAAAAATTTGTTATTACACATTAAATTGATAGAAGCAATTTCAAATCGTATTTTTTTCTCTCAGTTATTGTAGTTAATAAAAATAATTATTGGTTGAGAAGAGCTTTCGAATGTTTGTAAGTAATTTTGCAATATTTGGAAATAGGGTGAAGTGTGAATCAATACTTGTCACAACTGTACTAACTTACTAGATATAGCCGGACTTTAATGTTAGAAGGATTTATTAAAAATGAAAAATGAGGAGAACTTATTGTATTAACTCATTTCTTGCTAAAAATATTTTAGGAAAAGTTTTATAAAATTTTAAAGGATATAACACAATGCTATCATCATAATATATTTATACGATTGCTTGCTTACACGCATGAAAAACAAATTAACTTTTTATTTATATAGCAGATGTTAATTTAAAAAAACATTTGCTATAGTGTTATAATCTATTCATCAGCTAACGGCAAAACCCACTTTGGTATATCTGTTCCTTTATTGGTAACCGTTAAAAGATCTTTATCTTGATCGATTATTAATTGAGGAGTTCTACCATTATAACTTATCAAAACCTTCGCCTTTACTTCTACATTTTTTATCCCTTTCTTATGTGCATCGTTACCTAAAAATTGGGCAAATCGAAGTATCATTCGTGGATCTTGAATCAAGGTATTAATTTGTGTAACGGTTAAAGCTGTATGCGGATCGAAAGTAAGAATCGTTTTACTATCCATATCAAAAATGGCATAACTCAACTCTTTCTCAACTCTATTCTGAATTTTCATTCTCCACGAAAAACGTTGCCCTGGTCCATACCAATTTGGATTTGATGTAATTAATAAACATCGAAAGGGAAGTAGCAATTGCAAGCTAACATATGTTCCTATTAGCGCTTTATGCAATGTACTTAAACTAGTGTTATTTTCATTTGTTGATGATGCCTTCTTTTTCTGTTTATCATTTGATGTAGCAATTGGAAACCATTTTTCAAAAAAATCGGGTTCAAAAAACAACATGGTTGCGCCAATCATAAAAAATGGGAATACACCTATATCATGAAATAGAACTGCATTAGTACAGTTGAACATTAACACTGCAAGCACTGCTATTTTCCGCGTAGGTTTCCAACACAACAAAAATCCAATTGATAAATCAAAAGCTAAGCCTCCGTAAGCAATAAAATTAATAAGCATTGGAGACGTATATCCTTGCGTTGCAAAAATGGATTTGATTGGTTCTTTTAAAATTATCCAGTCATGATTTATTTTAGCTAAACCTCCATAAAAATATACCACAAAAAGTTGAAAGCGAAGCAATAATATTGTCCAGTAAGGAACGGTTGCTTTTTTATTCTTTTTAGATAATGAATACGCACTATCTGCTGGCATAAAAATCATCAATCCGCAAAGTAAAATGAATAGATAAAGATGATTATTATAAAATCCCTTATCAAGCATGAAAAAGTACGTAAATGTGAAGAAGAAAAAGGTGATGGCATATTTATATATAACACCAAGCATGATGCAGAAGGCTGCGATTAAACTTGAAAATAACAGAAGCTCTGGCACCTTTCCAGGCAATAATTTAATCCATTCAAATCCTTCGTAAGGAAATAAAACCACAGGAGCCTTTAATCCCTTAGCGATAACACTAATATTGAAATAATAGAAGATCTCATAAACTAAACAGCCTCCAAACATCACCCTAAATAGGCCGAGAAGAGAACTACTTACTTGCTTAGAAAGAATTTCAGATATACTCTTCATAAATTATTATTTTTAACAACCAATTTTGTGAATTTTCGTATTCACAAATGATATTTAACAAGTATCATAATTAACCTGATATAAAACGCGAATATCTGAAATATCCTACTTAATTTTCGAAATTATAAAATCCATTTTGTGCTTTACCAACATTAAACAAGATTACAAATGAAGCGAATTCATAAACTATTAGTTGCAAACCGCGGAGAAATTGCAATCAGAGCATTAAGAGCTGCTACCGAATTAGGCATACGCACTGTTGCTATTTACACGTACGAAGATCGCTATTCTTTGCATCGGTACAAAGCGGATGAATCATATCAAATTGGAAAAGAAAACGAGCCGTTAAAACCGTATCTCGATATTGAAGAAATTATAAATGTTGCAAAGGAAAATGAAGTAGATGGAATTCATCCAGGCTACGGATTCCTTTCTGAGAATGTAACGTTTGCTCGTCGTTGTAAAGAAGAAGGAATTGTTTTTGTTGGTCCTTCGCCAGAGGTGATGGAACAATTAGGAGATAAAGTTGCAAGTAAAAAAGTTGCACGTTTAGTAGGAGTTCCAGTTATTGAAGATAATAAGCAAGCATTAACAAATTCTTTAATTATGCTTGAAGAGGCAATGAGAATTGGTTTGCCAATTATTTTTAAAGCAAGTGCTGGCGGTGGCGGAAGAGGCATGAGAGTTATTCGTGAAGAATCAGGATTAGAAAAAGCATTTAATGAAGCAAAGAGTGAAGCAAAAAATGCATTTGGTGATGATACCATTTTTATCGAAAAATTTGTTGATGACCCAAAGCATATTGAAGTACAAATTTTAGGTGATCAGCATGGAAATATTGTTCATCTTTTTGAACGCGATTGTTCAGTGCAACGTCGTTTTCAAAAAGTAGTTGAGATTGCTCCTGCACCATCACTTCGTCAGGATACTAAAGATAAACTATACGATTATGCATTACGAATTGCACGACATGTAAAATATGATTGTGCTGGAACGGTAGAATTTTTAGTAGATGGTGATGAAAATATTTTCTTTATCGAAGTCAATCCACGTGTTCAAGTGGAGCATACGGTTACCGAACAAGTTACAGGAATTGATATTGTTCGTAGTCAAATTTTAATTGCTGATGGTGAACCATTACGTTCTCCAATTATTGATATTTTACGACAAGAAGATATTGTTTGTCGTGGTTTCGCTATTCAATGTAGAATTACAACTGAAGATCCTGAAAATGATTTCAAGCCCGACTACGGAACTTTAATTGCTTATAGAAATGCAGGTGGTTATGGAATTCGAATTGATGAAGGTTCTTCTTATCAAGGAGTAAAAATTTCTCCTTTCTTCGATTCAATGCTTGCAAAAGTTACTGCGCAAGGACGAACATTATCAGGTGCGAGTAAACGAATGTATCGAACGTTATTAGAGTTTCGAATTCGAGGAGTAAAAACAAATATTCCGTTTCTTGAAAATGTAATTACACATCCCGTTTTTCAAGAAGGAAAAGCAACAGTAAAATTTATTGAAAAATATCCTGAACTTTTTCACTTCAGAAAAAAGCAAGATAGTGGCACCAAAGTATTAAAATATTTAGCAGATGTTTTAGTAAACGGAAACTCAGATGTAACAAAAATTGATCGAACAAAAATATTTTCAGCAGCACGAATTCCAGTAAACAGCCGACATGAAATTCCCGTTAAAGGCACCAAACAATTATTAGATTCATTAGGTGCAGAAAAGTTTTCACAATGGTTAAAGGAAGAGAGAAAAATTAAATTTACAGATACAACTTATCGCGACGCACATCAAAGTTTACTCGCAACACGTGTACGTACAACTGATATGTTAGCTGTTGCAAGAAACTTCGCGTTACATCAACCACAACTTTTTAGTATGGAAGTTTGGGGCGGCGCTACCTTTGATGTTGCACTAAGATTTTTGCATGAATGTCCGTGGAAACGCTTACAACTTTTGCGTGAAGCAATACCAAATATTTGTTTGCAAATGTTGATCAGAGGTAATAATGCAATTGGTTATGCAGCTTATCCAAATAATTTAGTTGAAAAATTTATTGAAGAAAGTTCAAATAATGGAATTGATATTTTCAGAATATTTGATTCTTTAAACTGGACAAAAAGTATGGCAGTTAGCATTAATGCTGTACGAGAAAGAACAGGAGGAATTGCAGAAGCCTGTATCAGTTATACTGGTGACATCCTTGATCCTAAAAAAACAAAATATTCTTTAAAATATTATTTAGATCTCGCTCGTGAATTGGAAGATATGGGCGCACATATTCTTGGAATAAAAGATATGGCAGGACTATTAAAACCGTATGCAGCCGAGCTTTTAGTGAAAGAATTAAAGCATGTAATTTCAATTCCAATTCATCTGCATACACATGATACAGCATCGGTACAATGCGCAACATATTTAAAAGCAATTGAAGCTGGTGTTGATGTTGTTGATGTTGCATTAGCGTCAATGAGTGGATTAACATCGCAACCAAATTTTAATAGTTTAGTTGAATCATTACGTAACACGCCGTATGAATCTGATGTTGATATAAAATCATTAAACGAACATGCTAATTATTGGGAAACGGTTCGTGAATGGTATTATCCTTTTGAGAGTGGATTGATGGCAGGAACAGCACAAGTGTATGATCATGAAATTCCGGGAGGACAATATTCCAATTTAAAACCACAAGCAATTTCTTTGGGCTTAGGTGATAAGATGGAAGAAATAAAAAGAGCATACGCAGATGTGAATATGCTCTTTGGTGATATTGTTAAAGTAACACCAAGTTCGAAAGTTGTTGGTGATATGGCGTTATATATGGTGAGTAATAATTTAAGTAAAGAAGATGTTTTAAGTAGAGGTGATGTATTAAGTTTTCCTGAATCAGTAAAATCATTTTTCAAAGGAGATATTGGTCAGCCGCATGGTGGATTTCCTAAGGCATTGCAAAAAATAATTTTGAAAGAAGAAGAAGCTTATACTGATTTACCGAATGCACATTTGCAACCTGTTAACTTTGATGCAGAGTTAAAAGATTTTAAAGTTCGATATGGTGATACAGTAAGTTCGCTTGACTTTTTATCGTGGAAATTTTATCCAAAAGTTTTCGAAGAATATCATGCGTTTCAAAAACAATTTGGTGATGTTAGTCAAGTGCCTACTCCTGCATTCTTTTTTGGTATGCAAAACAATCAAGAAATTCTTGTAGAGATTGGTCGCGGAAAAAATATTCTTATTCGTTTACTTTATGTTGGTGAAGTAGATGAGATCGGACATCGAGTTGTTTACTTCCGATTGAACGGTCAAACACGATCAATAGATGTGCTTGATAAAAGAGCTGCGGTTAAAAAGGTAAGTCATAAAAAAGCTTCCGGCGATAATCAAATTGGAACACCATTGCAAGGAATGTTAAGTAAAGTTTTTGTGAAAGCAGGCGATGTAGTTAAACGGAATACTCCACTCTTTACCATCGAAGCAATGAAAATGGAAACAACGATTACTGCATCACGTGATTTTAAAATAAAAGCTATCGAACTTAATGGCGGAACGTTAGTGGAATCCGATGATTTGGTAGTGGAGGTAGAATAAAGTTTATTGAAGAGTTTAGAGTCTGATAAATCTTCCAAAAAAATGAACCTGATTTATGGTGTAGTAAAATCAAACTTATTGAATGTCAGAAACGGTACAGGCAACTTACTCCAAGTTTCAATAGCGTTGCGATGATTTATCTTGAGATAATAATTTTGATGGTACACAAAAGAAGGAAGTGTTAAATACGAAATACCACTTGTACTAAGTAATACATTTTTTTGAAATACAGATATTGGAACTATATCATTACTCATTAATGAAATGGAAATGGTATCGGTGACAAGTGGTAAATTTATTGGATCAACAACGGCATTCATAATGCCTCCACCTAAATAAAATCCTTGTATAAACATTTTCAAAACAAATTGTGGGATTTCAGGTTGCTGAAAACCTTGCGAATTTACAGTTGCGCCTCCAATGTTTTCACTAATAAAACTTTCGCCTAGCGTATAACTTTGTTGCAACGCCCCCGAAATTTGATTACTCCCTGCACTTGCCAATACAGTTTGTGCCGACAAATGATTTGTCGAACAAATAAAAGAAAGGAAGAAAATCAGTTTTTTCATTTGATTATTTCTTAATTACAAACTCCGGCTGAACAAACTTGTGCACCAGGACAAATATGACCACATGTTCCACAATTGTTTTTATCATTTAATAAACTAATCTCACATCCATCAGTATTATTTCCATTGCAATTTGCGAAGCCTGAATTACAAACTATGGAACACGCACCAGAATTACAAACAGAAGTTGCATTCGCTCTAGTAGGACAAACAGTTCCGCAAGAACCACAATTATTGATGTTAGTTAATATGTTTATTTCACAACCATCTGCATTACTTCCATTGCAATTTGCGAATCCACTATTACAATTAAACGAACATAATCCAGAGTTACAAAAGGAAACAGCATTCGCAACTGTAGGACAAGTATTTCCACAAGATCCGCAATTACTTGAATTAGTTAATAAATTAATCTCACAACCGTTAGTATTATTACCGTCACAATTTGCAAAACCACTGTTGCAAATAATTGAACAGGTACCTGAAACACATGTAGCAACAGAATTAGCTCCAGCAGGACAAATCAATCCACAACTACCACAATTATTCGTATTCGATAGCAAATTAATTTCACATCCATCGGTTGAATTTCCATTACAATCTGCAAATCCTGAATTACATGTGTAAGAACAAATCCCACCACTACAAGTCGTCGTTGAGTTTGGTCGAGCGGGACAAACATTTCCGCAAGCACCACAATTACTAATGTTAGATAATAAATTTAATTCACAACCATCGGTAAGTACTCCATTGCAATTACCAAATCCAGAATTACAAATTAAAGAACAAACGCCAGAAGAACAAATAGCTGTAGAGTTAGCACCTACAGGACAAACTGTTCCGCAAGCACCACAATTATTAGCATTAGAAAGTAAATCTATTTCACAACCATCGGTAGCAATACTATTACAATTTGCAAATCCTGGTTTACAGTTAAAAGAACATAATCCGGATGAACAATTAGCAATTGAGTTTGGTCTAGTGGGACAAACATTACCACAAGTACCACAATTATTAATATCAGTGAGTGTTGGAGCTCCATTATCAACTAACCCATCGCAATTATCATCAATGGTATTACAGATTTCTGCAATCGAAGGATTGATACTAGAGTTGTTATCATCACAATCTGAACTATTAGTAACATAACCTGAAGGTTGAAAACAAGATCCTGCACTTACTGCCGCATTACCATACCCATCACCATCTGCATCGCGATAATATTGAGTAAGCAAAGAGCAAATTGAAGCAGGAACCCAATTTGTTCCATTCCAAGAAAGTACTTGTCCGTTAACGGTTCCGTTAGGAAGTGAGGAAGTGTTTTTAGCAAACAAGGCATAAGGAACTGAACTTAATTGATCAGTTCCCAAATTCACAAAGCCAGTACCTGGATTAATTTCAGTTCTTAAAAAATAACTGTTACTTCCCCAATTGATCACTGAAAAAGATGCCGAGCTACCTAATCCTGTGCTAGTTCCTGTACCTAATTGAATTCTATATTGACCGAAACTATTTGTTGTTACAGAATGTGTTTCCTGCCAAGTGATCGGTCCAATTGCAGTACCACTCACCACACTTAGGCGAACAGTTAGCGCTTTATTTGATAATGGATTTCCTGCTGTATCTCGAGCTATTGCCTGATAATTAACTTTTTCAGGCGCTTGAGCTGATGCATTTTGTACAATTCCCAAAAAGGCAATCAATAGTATAAGTAAAATGTTTTTCATATCATTCGGATTTAATGTTCTTTATAATCAGTACAATACATCTGGAAATTCCCCTTCGATTGTTCAACCCCCAAATCGCGTCCTACTCTCAAATCTTTACACCCCTTTTCATTCATCCCTAACGTTTTGCAGCTACAAGAAGTTGGCGTTCCGATAGCCATCGGAATCGAAGCACAAATCCCGATAGCTATCGGGAGTCTGCCACCACAAATCCCGATAGCTATCGGGATGATACGAAGAACAATCCCGATAGCTATCGGGATCATTTAACCACTGAACCGCCAATTTCTTGTAGGTGCTGTTAGCTGATGCCGTTCGTGTTCGTCCGAAGATGTTTCATCCGATGTTAGCACCAAACTGTCCACGATGCGATTTGCATTCATTGCTGTGTCGTGTCAAGTTTGCAGAAAGTGTCGGTGCGGTGGAAAAATAAATTAAAAAAATAGCGTTGGCAAAAAAGTTTTTCTTGGGTTGGAGAAAAAATACTCTCTTGCAAATTTTGCCTTTTGCGTAGGCTTGTGCGACTTGCAAGAGTGTATTTTTTGTGGGTTGGATTTTTCAATTTTATTCTTTCACGAATTTTCCTGTTATTTTATAAACACCATCAACAAAGTAATTGAAGAAGTATAACCCATTCGGAAGTTGTTGAGTTAAAATTGTGATTTTTCCTTGACATCCTGATAGATAATTATTAGAAACTTCTCTACCTAAAATATCAATTATTGTAAGTTGATTTTGTTGACTGTTATTCAGAGGTAATTCAAAGGTTATTTCCATTGAAGCAGGATTAGGATAAAAAATTATTCCTGTTGTGTTTGAAATATTTGAAATACCTGTTACAATAATTTGATAACAACTTGAAGTGTCGCTACAACCATTTTGCGTAACATTGACAGCATAGTTTCCACTTTGTGTTGGAGTAAAAGTTTGGTTTGTTTCCCCATTTATAATTTGAAATGATGGACAAGTTACCCATTGGTAAGTTGCAAGAGTTGCATTGGAAGTAAGTGTAGATGTAGTTATTGAAATGGAAGTGTCAACAATACTTACACTAACAGCAAGCGTTTGTGCTGTGCTGCTTCCGCAAGAATTATTTGCAGTAACAGAAATTGTTCCCGATAAACTTCCGACTGTTGCACTGATAGAAGTTGTAGTAGAAGTTCCTGACCAACCGCTTGGCAAAGTCCAAGTATAACTTGTTGCACCACTCACCGCACTGATAGAATAAGTTTGAGAAGAAGTTTGACAAACAGTTGCACTTCCTGTAATGCTCGTTGGTTGTGTTGGAGTTTGATTAACTATTACAGCAAGTGTTTGTGCTGTGCTGCTTCCGCAAGAATTATTTGCAGTAACAGAAATTGTTCCCGATAAACTTCCGACTGTTGCACTGATAGAAGTTGTAGTAGAAGTTCCTGACCAACCGCTTGGCAAAGTCCAAGTATAACTTGT
>JBBRAW010000012.1:0-51875 GCA_038206385.1 Bacteroidia bacterium
GTCTCGCTAATGGATTAAGTTATTCCTTGTTGGGTTGCTCTCCAGCAGAGCCCCACTCCGCTTCACTTAACTTCGCTAATATATAATTGAAAAGAATAACTTTATAAAATCAATCAAATTGTTGCACTAGAGAATTGATCCTAAGAAATTTAATGAATTTGAAATTGTATCTGATTGTTAATTTGGCGAAACGAATGAAATCGTTGGCCAATAATGGAAAAATTTGGGCTTAATCGTTGTTATTGAGGTATCTTAACAGCCTAACGCTAAGAAGTTGAATAGATAAGGTTACTAAGCTAGCATCTAAAAATGGAGTTATTTTAAACTTCTCTATTATAAAATACCTTTCGAAATAAGCTAAGAATTAAATATAATACCATATTCCATTTTTATGGATTATATCGCAACTCAGAAATAAACAATCAAACCATTGTGACGATAAATTGATTCCGAATATTGCTAAAGTCAAATTCCAATTCACAAGGCATACTGGTCATTTTTTTTTATAAAAACAAAATTTGTATTAAGATTCAAATTGATGACGTCGAAATTCATAACCAATTTAGTGCATCGCAAAATGAAAATTTGACTTTGATTATCAAGTCTAAAAACAAGACCGAATCTTATGGTAAGTTTTTTTTGCGATGATAATCTTCAAGTAATGATTTCACATTTTCTTTATCCTTAACTAACGACGTTTAAACAATATGAAATGATGTAAAATTAGTTGCGCAAGCAAATAAAGTAAAATCACTCCTAGATAGATTAGGAATGGCGCTGTTCCATTTTTTGTTCCAATGGTTACAACTGTGGCAGCAAAGGGAAATAATTCAATATAAAAGTGTAGTAATAGGTTTCGAATTACTATTCCTTTGTCGTAATTTTTTAAAACTTGAAAAAGTTGTAGATGGCGGCAACAAATCATTCCTATAAATAAAAAGCTAACTGCATATGCGATTATACTAGGTAGTTGGTGCAAAAGGCCATTCTGAAAAGATTCTGGA
Organism: Bacteroidia bacterium; assembly: GCA_038206385.1. Classification (GTDB taxonomy): domain Bacteria; phylum Bacteroidota; class Bacteroidia; order AKYH767-A; family OLB10; genus JANXSD01. Next base: position 1,005 of record JBBRAW010000012.1, read on the forward strand.
TTTGAGATGTTTTCAGAAATCGGTAAATGAATCTCAATAGCCATAAGCGTGATTACAATTGCAAATACTGCATCACTAAAAAGAATCATTCTTTCCAGCTGAAATTCTGTCCTTATTTCGGACTCAAATTCTTTCTTAGATTCTTTTACTGACATATATATTCATTTAGGTTTAAAAATAAACAATGGTGAAATTAAATTTAACTAAATAAAAATGGCCATCTTTTATAGATAGCCATTATAATAATTTCAAAAATCTAAATTATTTTACTCGCTCAACATAAGAGCCAGTGCGAGTGTCAATTTTAATTTTTTCTCCCTCATTTACGAATAACGGAACGTTAACTATTGCTCCATTTTCCATTGTTGCTGGCTTTAATGTATTCGTTGCGGTATCACCTTTTAGACCAGGTTCGCAATAAGTGATAGCGAACTCTACAAATGTAGGTGGCTCTGCCATGATAGGTGTTTCACTTTCAAAGGAAACTTTTACCTCCATTCCTTCTTTTAAAAATTTTATGGATTCACCAAATAATGCTCTTGGAACAGGTACTTGCTCAAATGATTCATTGTCCATACAAACAAGGAAATCAGCATCATTATAAAGGTATTCCATTTGCTTATATTCTACTCTGGCAATATCAACAGCTTCACCTGTACGGAAACGGTTTTCCATCAGTTTGCCATTGATCAAGTTTCTCATTTTTCCCTGATAAAATGCACGTAGATTTCCTGGTGTACGGTGTTGCCATTCTATAACCTGACATAATTCACCATTAATACGGAGAACTGTTCCTAAGTGTACATCGCTCGTTGTAGCCATTGTAATAATTTTTTTTGCTAAAATAAAGAAGGCAGAGTTAATAAACCCTGCCTTCAAATATAAATTTTAATAAGAATTAACCTTCTATGACTTCAAAATTCAGTTTAGCGTGAATGTCTCTGTGAACGATAATTTCTGCAGTATAAGTACCAGTTTTTTTAACGTGATCCTCAGGCATTAATACTTGCTTTTTGTCGATAACATAACCCATTTTCTTTAACATATCAACCAACTGTTGTGATGTTACCGAACCAAATAATTTACCATTCTCACCCACTTTTACTGGGATGTTTAATGTTACACTTTCTAAAGCTGCAACTAACTTAGTAGCATCATTACGAATTTTATCAAGTTTATGTGAACGTTGTTTAACAACTTCAGCATGCACTTTTCTATTCGTTTCGCTCGCTATTATTGCCATTCCTTGTGGAATGAGATAATTCAAACCAAAGCCATTTTTCACTTTAACGATATCGTCAGCGTAGCCTAAGTTTTTTACGTCTTGTTTAAGGATTATTTCCATTTTTTACGAGCTTATTTAAACAAGTCAGTTACGTATGGCATGATCGCGATGTGGCGCGCACGTTTGATAGCTTGCCCAACTTTACGCTGATACTTCAATGAAGTGCCTGTTAGGCGGCGTGGAAGGACTTTTCCTTGTTCGTTTACAAATTTTGTTAAGAAAGTTGCATCCTTATAATCGATGTATTTGATGCCTAACTTTTTGAATCGACAGTACTTTTTCTTTTGTACCTCTACTGCCGGAGGGTTCAGATACCGGATTTCTCCAGAATTGTGATTTGCCATGTTTTTCGGGTTGAGTTAGGATACAGTTGATTCTTCCTGCTTCTTCTGAGCAGCATTTTTTCGCTTTTTCTCGTTATATGTGATAGCGTGTTTATCGAGAGCAATTGATAGGAAACGCATAATTCGCTCATCCCGTTTATATTCGACTTCCATCTTCGCAATTAGCGTTGGTTCAGATTTGAATTCGAATAAGAAGTAGAACCCAGTGTTCTTCTTCTGAATTGGGTAGGCCAGCTTGTGCAATCCCCAATTGTTCTCATGAACAATTATGGCACCGTTATCGGTGAGGAATTTACGATACTTTGCAACCGCTTCATCTACCTGATCCATAAGGAGAACAGGTGTCATGATAATTACGGTTTCATACTGCTTGGTCATACTTGGTTTTTTTAATAATTAATATTTATCCTTTTTTAGAAAGGGACTGCAAATTTAAGGATTTATCTTACACAAAACCAACCTTTAAGCTAAAAATTATAAGCAAGCTTCAGATTACTTATTCGTACCGTAATGCCTCTATAGGATCAAGTTTAGCAGCCTTTATTGCAGGATAAATACCTGAAAGCAAGCCAACAATCAAACACAAAGTTACTCCCATGAACATCCATCCCCATGGTACAATAAAAGTTCCACTCATCGATAACGAAAGTAAATTGCCTATGATAATCCCAAATAAAATTCCCAAAAGCCCACCCATCTGACAAATAACAATTGCTTCAGTAATGAATTGATCTCTAATGTTTTTTTGTGTTGCCCCAAGAGATTTGCGAATACCTATTTCCCGAGTTCGTTCCGTAACAGATACAAGCATGATATTCATTAATCCAATTGCAGCTCCAATAAGTGTTATAACTCCAATTATTACTGCCGCTGCTCTGAGGTAAACTAATTGCCCAAAAAGTAAATTTGACAATGCATCACTTTTTGTGATTTCAAAGGAATCCTCTTGGCCAATCGGATCTTTACGTACACTTCTCATCGAACTAGTTGCTTCGCCAACTGCTGGTTCGATATCCGACACTTGATCAACTTTAACAGTGATAGAGTAGGAGGTTTGGTCGGTTGCATAATACTGCTTTACATTCGACAATGGCAACAAACAAATTTTATCGCCACCAAATCCCATACTGGATCCCTTCTCTTTTAAGGTGCCAATTACTAAGTATTTTGCGTTTCCTACACTCACAATTTTGTCAATGGGGTCGGTGTTGATAAATAGCTTTTCTACAAGTTCTTTTCCTAATATGCAAACACGATTCCCAAGTTCTAAATCTGATTTCGAAAAATTTCGACCTTCAGCTACTACGTAACCTGAAACATCAAGATAGTTTTCATCTGCACCCATTACCAAAATATTGGGATTTGATTTTTGAGATTCAAATTTTAAAGTAGCAACTTGTGTCGCAATAGTTGAAACAGAAACTTTACCATCGAAGTTCATTCTTTCAGAAAAAGTTAAAGCATCATTATAGGTGATTTTTTTATGTTTCTTACTACGTTTTACGTTATTTCCCATTCGAATATTCATCCCTGAATTTCTGATGGTAAATGAATTGGAACCCATTGAAGAAAACGAGCTACTGATAGAAGCTTTTATGGCATCGATGGAGGTTAATATACCAACTAGTGCCATAATACCAAACGCAATTATCAACACTGTTAATACTGTTCTTAAGGATTGGCTTCTGATGGCTTGAAGCGAAATTTTGATATTTTCTTTGGTCGTCACGGCTTCAAAGTTAAGCAACAAGATTGCTCTAATAGAATTATTTTGCGGAAATGCCAAAAATCATCTCTCAATCGTATGATTAACATAATATTTTCCGTAAACTTGCGTTTCAAACTCTAAATATAAAAAAAGTATCATGAAAAAAATATTTGTTATAGTAAGTTTCTTATTGGCTTGTTCAGCTGGAATTGTTTCAGCTCAGTCTGAAAAACCTGCAACAGCTACTAAAACTCAAGCGGCATCAACCGATAAGAAATCGGAAAAAGCATGTTGCAAAAAAGGTGGAGAAGCATCGAAATCTTGTACTGATAAAGGAGCAAAATCTTCTTGTTGTTCGAAAGGACATTCTGAAGTAAAGTCGGAAAAACCAGCTGACACAAAAAAATAAGTTTTAATATTTTAAAAAAAATCCCGAAGTAATTCGGGATTTTTTTATTTAAATTAAAATCTTATAGTAAGGCAATTAATTCATCTAAACTTTTTATAGTAATCACATTTTCATGATTATTTGTATTATCGTAAGAAGACAAATAAATAGATTTCATTCCTGCACTTATTGCACCCATTATATCAGTTTGGTAAGTGTCGCCTACCATTAAGCAATTGTCAATGCTTTGCGCACCACTTTTATTTACAGCATAGTGAAAAATTGCAGGATCAGGCTTGTTAATTCCGATTTCTTCAGAGATAAAAACGTGATCAAAATAATCAACAATACTTGATTCTTTTAATTTAATGTATTGAGATTCGCTAAATCCATTTGTTATAATCGACAAATTATAGCGCCCGTAAAGGTGCGAAAGAATATTTTTTGCACCAGGAATTAGATGTTGTTTGTAAGGTGTACGTTCAACAAATTTGTCTGCAATAATTAATGCTTTATCCTGATCGTGAATGTTAAAGTCTTGTAATGTATGAATAAATCGATGCAATCTTACAGCATCTTTTCCAATTTGATTTTCCGCATAAAGTCCCCATAATCGATCATTGTGTTTTCTATATTGAATATGAAATTCTTTGAAAGAGGGGATGCCTAATTCTTCTAATTCCATCTCTGTAAAAAGTTCATTCAAACTTTCCTCCGAATTTTTATCTGTATCCCACAGTGTATGATCAAGATCGAAAAAGATGTGTGTAATATTTTTCATTTATTTATTTTATGTTGTAAATCTTGTAAGGTAGAAGCATGAAATATTTCAAACATAGTTAACATAAACGCTGACCAAAAAACTAACGACACAAACATATAAAGCAATATTTTTCTTCTGTTGTCAACTAAGCTGTTTGCGATGATTGTTCCAATTGGAATAGATAATATTATTGGAGTAAGAAATGCTATACCATAAAGACCATATTTTTTCCAAATTTTAACAATACTTCTATTTCTTCTCGTGAATATTTTCTTTGGCTCAGATTTTTTTTCAATGTATTCATAATGTATATCAAGGACTTGATCAACATCTGCAACCGGACTAGAAAATGGTTCTGATTTCACAAATGCTAATTTTACTTTGTGATTAAATCGATGCCAAATAGAAATAATCGTACGAGAAAAATAAGTGAAAACTATTACGCCTAACATTCCGCCTAAAACACAATAAAAAATTGTTTCTACAAACGAAAATTCATAGCGTTGATCGTAATATGCAAATGACGGTCCTGCAACAAATTTAACACTGCTCAAAAGTATAACTAGGATAATTTTTCCCAGTTGGTTCATGATAACATCTAATTAATATTGGTATTTTATAATTTTTTCTTGTAAAGTATTTCGTTGATTACAATTTAATTCCAAAAGCTAAATCTCCTGCATCACCAAGTCCTGGAACGATATAACCTTGTGCCGTTAATTCTTCATCAATAGCTGCAATCCAAATAGTAACTTCTTCAGGCAAATGTTTTTTTAAATATTCCACTCCTTGAGTACTTGCTAATGCAGCTACGATATGTGTATGCTTAGGTTTCCCTTTTTCCATCATTGCTTTAAATGTAACTACCATGGAAGCGCCAGTAGCAAGCATTGGATCTGCTAATATTAATATCCGATTATCTAATGAAGGCGAACTAAGGTAATCTAAATGGATTTCAAACGACCCATCTTTATGATGCTTTCTATATGCAGAAACAAAAGCATTATCAGCATGATCAAAATAATTTAAAATTCCTTGATGTAAAGGCAAACCAGCTCTTAAGATTGTCGCTACAACTGGTTGTTCTGCTAAAACAGGTACGGGTGATATACCTAATGGAGTCACCACTTCCTTATTAATATATGGAAGTACTTTGCTAATTTCTACAGCAGCAATCTCTCCAATTCGTTCTAAATTTCTTCTGAAACGCATTCGATCATTTTGCACTTCAATATCACGTATCTCAGCAATAAATTGATTGATGATAGAATTTGATTCACTTAAAACATGCACCATTTGCTATTTATTTTATAGATAAAGTCCCCCGTTCAATGCAATAACTTGACCTGTCATATATGCCGAAAATTCACTACACAAATATACAATGCATTCAACTAGTTCCTCTGGATTTCCAAATCTTCCTGAAGGAATTTCGCGAATTAAATTTTCTTGTGTTTGTGAATCTAATCCGTTTATCATTCCTGTATTGAAATATCCAGGAGCTATACAATTAGCGGTTATTCCAAATTTTGACAATTCAATAGCTTGCGCCCTAGTGAATCCCTCTAACGCAGCCTTCGATGCCGCATAAGCACTAGTTCCAACTAAAGGCCTATTTGCAACAATTGAAGATATATTTATAATTCTTCCATTGTTTTGTTCTCGCAAATAAGGAATTACGTACTTATTGACCAAAAATACTGCTGTAACATTCACATTCATTATCGTATTCCAATCATCCGCGCTTTGCTTCCAACTCATTCCACTAAATGATTTCCCTGCATTATTTATAACTATATCAATTCTTCCAAATTGTGTGATTACTGCAGCAATCATTTTTTTAATCTGTGACTCTTCAGATAAATCAGCAGCAAAAATTTTATGTTTTTGCGAATTTTCTAGACTTTCTTTCAATGTGATCGCCTGACTTTCATCTGAATGATAATGCAACGCTAAGTGATAACCTTTTAGCGCCAATCCTTTTGCTATCCATATCCCAAGTCCGCCTGTTGATCCAGTAAGTAATACAACTTTTTTTTCCGACATATTCTTCATCGTTTCAGCCATTTCAAAATTGAAGGAAGTCGATTTAATTTCAACTGTAAATATATGCAATCCATAGCTCCAAAACTTTTATAAAATCTTGAAACAGTATCAACATTGGAGCCGCCGAAATCTAATACCACATTAGTATTGGCTAATTCTTTGATTAAAATATCAAATAGGAAATGCATTGCTCCACATTTTTTTCCTTCCTCCGAACTAAATCCTTTTAAGTAAACGATTCTATTATTTGAAACCATAAAAAATGCTCCAGCCAATTCTTCCCCACCGGCTTTACTAACCGCCCAACAAATAGATTTCCCCTGTTCACTTAGTGTTTTCGTAAGTTTATGGAGTGTTTCAAAATCATTTTCTACAAATCCTAATTGCTTTTCTTTTTGATGAAATTTAAATTGACTAACAACGGATTCAGGATTGTAACTTTTAATTATTGTTAGGTTAGCTTTTTCTGCTTTCTTTAAATTTCTAAGTAAATTTTCATGATATCGATTTCGAATTGTTAAATAATCTTGATTTAAATCTAATTCTTGATAAACTCTTTTTTCTTTATCAATTTTTGTTGGAACATTTTGATGAATACTGTTTAAACAAAATTGCCAATAACGATATTTATCTGGAATACATTCTAAGAATTTAATTTTATCATTTTCGGGAATTTCTATAGATGAATAAACGCCAAAATGTCTTGTGAAAAATGGTTGATACAAATAATTTATTCCAAATTTATTTTTTGAAGAAAAAGGAAAAACTGCTTCGTAATTATTTTTCACCATTCCTTTCCACCCAGGACAACATGCATCAAGATACCATGAATATCCAAAAATCTGTCCATTAGAACTTTTATCAATACAGGAGTTCCATAAATCGTTATCGATTTCTTTCCGAGATAAAACACGTATCATAGAAATGATTTTTTTTGTGCTCGAAATGTAGTGAAGGCTTCGGTGCTTTTATGTTTTATGATAAATTTCTCTAATGCTGATAATCCAAATCTAGTTAAAGATTTCGGATGACCAATTATAACCATTTCTTCTTTATTTGCTTTTTGTTGCTGACGGAATGCGCGGTTTAATAATGCTGCGTTGTAACCATCTACAGAAACAGTATTATGAGTGAATGAGGTAAGTAATTTTTTTCTTTGTCCTGGCGTTGCAACTGGTTTGCCATCACCTAATGGTTTGTGATTATATGGATTTAATCTACCTAACAAAAATAGTTTCCAATAAAACAAGGGTGAATTAAAGATAGAACAAATAGGTAGCTCTGTGAATATACCATTTGAATCTTCAAGTAATGGATCGTCATTAAATTTCCATTTGCTTTTAATTGGCGCATTTCGAAAATCATAATCATATTCTTTTGATGAATAATGTCCATTCGAATATACACTAGTATCTAATCGAATTTCATTTGAATATAATGCAGATTTTAATCGATTAAAAGGTTGAATACACCACCCACCGGCACGAAAAGCATAGATTTGATTTGAACCAGTTATTTCTTCTAATTTCTTTTTATATCGATATACAATGCTTTCAATTTGTTGATCATTCCAATTATTTAACATATATCTAGAAACATTCATTTTCCATCCAACTTCAGAATAACTACAATCTTCCCAATGTGGATGAATGTGCAATTGAATATCATGACCATCTTTCCATAGTTTCTCAAGTTGAGAAATAATCAATTGATAATCTATTTCTAATGATGGAAATGTACTTCTGTATTCGTCAAGTTTAATTAAATAACCCGCATCAACAAATTGTACTAATTTCACATTATGTTTTTCTGCAATCTCCAATAACATATCAGTTGGTTGAAGAATACAATTTGCCGCAGTACCAGTTGTCCCAAAATATAATTCGTAATCAAATGTGAGGTAGATATTCATGGTCAGTTTTTTAATTGGCCATTTTCTCCATAAGGAGTGTACATGGTTACTCCATATTCGTGATAGTATTTTATCATTACTTCTAGCATTGCACTTGCATCAATCAACATTGAATTTGCTTCTCCAATAATTCCATTTGTTAAAATTTTTTCTTTTTCAAAAATAGGTTTTAATGCATCACAATTTCTTTTAGCAGAATAAACTGGATTATGCACTTTTGTTTGAACCGTAAAATGATAACCATTTTCATCAATCAGTTCAACATCTAAAATTTTATTATCGTATACTGGATATTTAAATGGAATAGCATCTTCTAACGTATGAAGATTTGTGCATGCACCATTTAGAGTTGTTCCTAACATTAAAATTTTTCCGTTCTTGTTACATAACTTACGAAATGGAGAAAATTCATTATAAGGTGTAATTTGATTGAAATGTGTGCTTGTATAATAGTCAGCTAGTGGTCCTAATGCACAAACAGAGTCGGTAGGATGGAGGCTTCTTTTTGTATTTTGAAGCAACCTAAAATATTCTGAAATAGCTCCCATCTTTGATTTGGTTTTATGATAATCGAAAACGGGATTGTTTTTTAAATAAGTACTATTTCTTCCCGTTGCTGGAAACGCTGGCATTAATAACGTTCCATCATTTCCAATTACTTTTTCTATTGCATTTATTAAAGTAGATGGGCCATTTTCAAGATATCCGATTTTGCTCATGCTACTATGTACAAGTACAGAATCTCCAAGTTTTAATCCTAATTTTTGAAGATCAATAATTAATTGTTCTGTAGTAATATTTTTCTTCGAAGTCTTTTGTTTTTCGAGATAGTTCCTTCGCTTATTTTTTTTCCATAATTTAATCACATCTAATAAATGAGTAGAAGTGTATTTTATAAGAATATTTTTTAAATTATCTTTCAACGTTTTGCAGAATGTGGATTAGAAATGGGTTGCGAGGCATAATCTACAATTGCTTCATAAACATTGCGCCAGCCTTTCCACAAATCACGATCATTGACACTCTGGTTATGCCATAATGTTACGAAGGTGCCATTAACAGCTTTTACTTCATCTACTAATTCCTTTGCACGTCTTATAGCTTCCTCAGGACTTAATTTGATATAATCTTTCATGGTGCCATCCATTAACATAAAAGGAATGAGCTTTAATTTGGTTTCGATATCAAGATCTAAATCATAAAAATTAAATGGAGAGCAAATGCTTGCTCTAAATCCAATTTCAGATGCGTAGCCTAATGAATAATCTTCTTGTATGTCAAATTCTAAAAGGTTGCGATATGTGTCGGGAAAAGTAATTTTTAAAAAGTGTTGCCTACTCTTAGTAACTTCACGTTTTAGAACCTTGCTTAATCTGCGAATTTCTTTTCGTAATTGATCCTTGTTTTTGTTACTTGCATAAGATGGATGTACCCCAACTTCAGCATAATCGGCAATTGATTTTATTAATGTCTGAAATCTTCTACTTCCTTCTATTGGAATATTCTTATCATATTCACCATAGTCACCAACTAAGAAAAAATATATTTGTTTAAGGTGATATTTATTTCTGATGGAAAGTTGCCATTCATACGTATTATAGGGATCAGGTTCGAGTCCAATTAATACCCTGAAACGCTCAATTATTTTTTTGAAATTCAATGTAAATAGTGCAAGACTAAAAGCTCCTACATGCCTCATTAAACCCTTTTCTCTGTATGCGTAAGCACTATCGATATCAAAAGTAGATATGAATTTGTAATGCCCTTCACGAAATTTCAAAGTTGGAAATTTTTGCGCTAATATTTTTTTTAATTCTTGTGCCCAAATATTTACAAGTGGTTTATTTAAAAAACCTTTTTGAAAAGCAATACTTTGTTGAGGACTAAATCGCATGTGCTCATCTTTAATATGAGGAAGATATTCTTCATACCTGCAAACTAAATAAAAGGATGCACCGAAAATATCAAATGGCATAACATATTTGGGATGTGTACCAAAAAACACTGGAAAACCTTTCCAATCAAAAACATTAATCTGTTGATCTTCTATTCCTTTTTCAAATAATATTCTAGAAGCAAAAATAAATAGTTCGTCAGAGATACCTTGATCAGAATAACTCAGTCTCGGTTCAGTATGATTTTTAAATGCAGCTTCATCATGAGTTATTTTATAATCTATCCCGATAAGATCTTTTAAAATCAAATCAAAAATATATCGAAGTCTCGGAGTACTTTTATCTGTGTAAACGAGTAATTGTTCATTCATAATTCGTTGTTTCCAAGAATATAACTATTTGACAATACATTTTTTTTTAGAAATTCACATCATGCCTTCATCTGCAAAGCTATAAAAAGTTGACCCAGCGATGATCACATGATCAAGAACACTTATTTCCAGATTTTTACCTGCTTCTTGAAGTTTTTTAGTCAATTGTATATCAGCTTCACTAGGTTTGTTGTTTCCGCTAGGATGATTATGACCTAAAATTATTGAACAAGCTCTTGCTTCGAGCGCTTCTCGAAAAATTATTTTAGGATCAACTACTGTTCCCGTCATTCCACCCGTGCTTATTGCCTTTTTATTAATTAAACGATTTGCTTTGTTTAAAAGTATGATCCAAAATTCTTCATGATTTAGGTCTGCTAGATGTGGTTGAAGCATATCTACCGCATCTTTGCTGCACGTAATTTGCGATTTCATTGGGGTTTCTTCTTCCCTTCGTCTTCTGCCAAGTTCAAGTGCAGCAACTAAAGTGATAGCTTTTACTGGACCTAATCCTTTTATTTTTGATAAATCAGAAATCGTAAGCCTACATAAGGATGAAAGATCGTTATTTGCAAACGCTAAAACTTGACGAGAAAGATCTAATGCAGTTGATTTAGCAGTTCCCGTACGCAGTAAAATTGCGATTAATTCGGCTGTTGAGAGGCTGCTTTTGCCATATTTCACCAGTTTTTCTCTTGGGCGATCTTCTTTTGCCCATTCTTTTATGTTGAGATGTTCCATTAATTTAAAAATAGTTTAACTGCTAAAAAAAATGCAGAGAATAGTGAGGGCTAAGTAAATAAAAAACGCCTTTCCGGCAAAGGAAAGGCGTTCATTAAATGCTTGTAATTGCCTAATTAAAGGCTATTAACATGGCGTTGAATGCTTGATTTTAAGTTAGCAGCTTTGTTTTTATGAATCACATTGGTTTTAGCAAGGCGATCTAACATCGTTGTAACTTTAGGGAGCAATTCAGTTGCCTGAGTTTTATCCTTTGTAGAACGTAATTCTTTTAAAAGATTACGTGTTGTTTTAGCCTGATAACGGTTACGTTCACGCTTTGAATCGTTTGAGCGGATACGTTTTTCGGCTGATTTGTGATTTGCCATTTTCTTTCCTTTTAATGTGATACCGAAGTATCTTAAATCTTTTGTAGCCCGTACGGGAATCGAACCCGTGTTTCCTCCGTGAAAGGGAGATGTCCTAGACCCCTAGACGAACGGGCCATTTATATCCTTGGTAAGGGAGGGCAAAAGTAGTATTTTTTTTCCAATTGCCAAGCCTTCCTCAAAATATTATCTTGAATATCAAATTTCTCTATTTATATCAAATTGTTCGAGGTAATCTGCAATTCTTTTAAGAAAAGTGCCACCTAAAGAGCCATCTACAACTCTATGATCATAACTTAATGAGAGAAACATCATGTGACGAATTGCAATTGCATCACCTTGTGGCGTTTCAATAACTGCAGGTTTTTTACGGATAGCTCCCGTAGCTAGAATTGCTACTTGAGGTTGATTTATAATTGGAGTACCCATTACATTTCCAAATGTCCCTACGTTGGTAATAGTAAACGTACCACCTTGTATTTCATCTGGTTGTAACTTGTTTGCTCTTGCCCGTTTCGCAAAATCATTTACTGTTTTTGTTAAACCAACCATGTTCAATCGATCAGCATTCTTAATTACAGGTACGATTAGGTTTCCAGAAGGTAATGCAGCTGCCATTCCTATGTTGATGTTCTTCTTGATAATGATTTTTGTACCCTCAACACTTATATTTATCATTGGAAAATCTTTAATAGCTTTAACAACTGCTTCAATGAAAACGGGTGTATAAGTAATCTTTTCCCCTTCTCTTTTCTCAAATGATTGTTTGATTTTTTCTCTCCACATTACTAAATTCGTTACATCTGCTTCTACAAATGACGTAACATGTGGAGATGTATGCTTACTCATTACCATGTGATCGGCAATAAGTTTACGCATACGATCCATTTCTACAATTTCAAAGTCACCCGAAATAAAAGATGTGGGAATATTTGGAGAACTAGCATTTTGTGTCGAAGTTGCTTTAGGCGTATTAGCAATTGCTGTCACTGCAAGTGGAGCTGCGTTTACTTTGTCATTTTTTCCAGATTCTATAAAAGAAAGGATATCTTTTTTGGTTACACGTCCTTCAGCTCCTGTTCCTGGTATGCTATCTAAAATATTTTGTGAAACTCCTTCTGCAGCTGCAATCGTTCTAACCAAAGGAGAATAAAATCTTCCTTCGGTAGATACAACTGTATTGTTAATTTGTTGTTGTTTTTCAGAAGATACTGGCGTAGCTAAAACCTGATTAATCACTGGAGCAATGATAGCCGAACTATTAGAAGTGGATTGTGAAGTGTTTGCATCAGCGGCAGAACCAATTATTGCAATAGCTGTCCCTACTTGAACTACATCGCCTTCGTTAAATAGTCGCTTAATAAGTACACCTGCTGCAGTAGAAGGTACTTCAGAATCTACTTTGTCGGTAGCAATTTCAAGTACAGATTCATCTGCATCGATATTCTCACCTTCATTCTTTAACCAACGGATAATCGTTGCTTCATGTACACTTTCACCCATTTTGGGCATCTTCAATTCAACTTGCGCCATAGCTTTATCAGATCAATAATAATTGAATAATTCTGGGTTGCGAAGTTAGAAAAAATGCCTTTGTGATAGAATAAAAGGTTGATCAAGCTTTTAAATAAAATTAAAATTCTTTCTAATTAAAATAGGAATCTAAGCTAATCGTTAATAACCTTGCATGAGATCTGCAATAACCACCGCCCCAATTCCTATGACGCAACAGGATGAAACTATCCTCAACGCTGTTTCCGCTTATAGAAAAAAACTATATGATTTCATTCGAGTCCGAGTCCGAGAAACCGCCGATGCCGAAGATATTTTACAAGATGTTTTTTATGAACTAACAGCAAGCTATAGAGTTTTGCAACCTATTGAACAAATGGCTGCTTGGCTATTTAGAGTAGCTAGAAATAAAATTACTGATCGTTACCGCAAGCACAAGCCAATATTATACGACGACTTGCATTCTGGTTATTCAGAAGATGGAGAGGAAAGATCCTTTTTAGAAGAAATATTAGGAGCTGAAAATGATCCAGGTTTTGGATTAGTAGATAACGAGTTAATTCGTGAATCTCTTTTGCAAGCTTTAGAAGAATTACCTCAAGAACAGCGAGAAGTATTTATTCGACATGAGATTGATCAAGAAAGTTTTAAAAAAATAAGTGAAGATCTTCAAGTTTCAATAAATACGTTACTGTCGAGAAAACACTACGCCATTAAATTCCTTCGTCGAAAATTAGCAGGTCTGTATAGTGAAATGTTTTAGAATAATTATTATTAAAATTAATATATAAAATCGAATTAGTATGAAAGCAAAGTGGATTGCGAAATGTGTTATTGGCTTCATTATGATGGTTGCTTTAGCCGCATTTGTGTTGATGTTATTGTGGAATGCAATTATTCCTGATATTTTCCATCTCTCAACGATCACAATTTGGCAATCATTAGGCTTACTTCTAATCGCTAAACTACTTTTTAAAGGCGGAAATGGTATGATGATGGGCGATCGATTCAAACAACATTGGAAAAATAAAATGGATAATATGAATCCTGAAGAACGCGAACGTTTCAGAGCTCAATGGGAACAAAGGTGTAGTAAGTGGGGACAAAAATGCAAAGAAGAATAATTGAGTTCATATAAAAAAAGAGGGAAAAATTTTAATTTTTCCCTCTTTTTTTATATGCTTTATTTACTATTTTCATCTGGAGTAGTTCCTTTCCCTTTTCGTTCTTGCATTCGAGTTTTCATCTCTGCTTTTCTTTTTTCCTGAATTTCATCATATTGTTTTTGTTGATCGGGGGTAAAGATGGAGCTAAGAGTAACTTCTAATGATTCGTGATTTTTACGCATCTCATCACGAGCACTAGAACGATTTTGTTCAAATTCTAAGAATGCTGATTTAACTTGCGAAGCTTGTTGATCGTTAAGCTTTAATTTATCCTTTAATAGCTGTGACCGTTTATCGGCTCGCTGTTCTGGAGTCAATTTAGAAGCATTTTCCATTTGAGTTCCTTCAGATTTCACCTCTTGTGCATGAATATTACCTGCAATTAAAAGACAAAAACTAATAACAAGAATTGATAGTTTTTGATTGATTTTCATAATTTGTGATTTGTAAGGTTGGAGTCAAGAATTTCTGAATGGTTTAATAAAATTATTGATTTTCATTATTTTTTTTGAACGTGAACTTTATTTCTTCTAATCATTTCTATAAGACTAGTTTTAACTATATCTCCCATATTTCTACATTTCAAGAAGATGTCACTTTTGTAATAATCAGCTAATTCACATTTCAGTTGAGTAATTTTTTCCAAAGTAGAAATTGAATCTTTACTCATCGTATCAACTAATTCCTTGAGCATATATTTAGCTGCATTTATTCGCTTAACTATTAAAGTTCGTTCTTCAACTTGATACTGATGCATTGTTGCAGGGGTGATACATTTAATGCAGATATCTACAAATGCTTTATTTTCTTTGAAAAATTGAGGTAGGTATAAACTTCTTCTACCTTCAAAACTTTGCTGATCAAAGTCAATGGCTCGAATACGATAATGTACTTCTTCAAAATCCGGAGTAATATCAATTACATAGTTGTAGGAGCGCATATCTCCAAGCAATCGCACAAAGCATCGCTCATTAAACTTTACAAATTCTTTCGCCAATCGAATTTCACTTAATCCTTTTTCTTCTAAATTATTTTTTATAAACATATCACCTGGAATCCCTGCAATATGTTCTTCAATTAATGTATTTCCATTAACAAAATAACTAATTCTATTAGGAGATAAAATATGCTCTAATTCTAATCCATAAATTCGAGATGCGTCCGCCTGCTTCAAATAAAAATAATCATAATTATCATTATAATTATTTACAATTCGAATCCGAAATGGTTTCGAATTCCCGAAAGTGCAATAGTCAACACGTTCAACAGAAAGGTGCTCCATTACTGAAATATCACCACCAGTTTTTAATTGAGCATACATTCCAGTAAGAGCACTATTCAGTTGATCGATTTCTGATGGTGCATAATAAACTGTCTCCCATAATGTGTCTTTCCCTTTACGATCAAAAAGTGGAAATGCATTTTGAAATCTTAATAAATCACTGTATTGTATTTCCGCATTTACCTCTCGGCCATAGTGCTTAAGGTATTTCCTCAATGCATCGCATATTGGATAAATCGGTTTCTTCTTAGAAATTTCCTGCTCCGACATTTATTTAATCTTGCTAATTATTTAATTTTTCTGATTACTAATAACCCGTCACGAACAGGAAGTAATACTTTCGAAACACGATTATCATCTTTTATTTTCTCATTAAACGCATGTATATGCATGGTATCATTGTCCCAATCTTTTCTATCCTCAATTACATGGCCACTCCACAGTACATTATCTGCAATAATGTATCCTCCAAGGTTAATTTTTTCAAATACTAAATCATAATAGTTACTATAATTTTGTTTATCAGCATCAATAAATACAAGATCGAATTTTAAATTTAATTTAGGAATTATTTCAAGTGCATCTCCACAAATTGCTTCTATTTGATTTTGGAATTTTGATTTATCAATGAATCGTTGTACCATTTCAGTCAACTCATCATTTATATCAATAGTAATAAGTTTGCCATTATAATCTAATCCTTCTGCAAGACATAATGCAGAATATCCTGTAAAAGTGCCAATTTCTAAAATTATTTTTGGTTGAATCATATTGCTTAACATCGACAAGCACCTTCCCTGTAAATGCCCAGAAAGCATTCGAGAATACAAAACTTTGCTATATGTTTCACGATTTAATTCTTTCAATAATGGCGATTCCTCATCCGAATGTTCTTCTGCATAAATTAATAATTTGTCATCAATGAAATCCATACCTTGATTTTGTATTTTGTGTAAATTTATAGTCCAAGTCTATTTAATCCTGATTTTGCTTTTTGATCAATACTGTTTTGATATTCGTGATTGCGTAACGTAAGAACTTTTTTATAATATTCAACAGCTTTCAACTTGTTGTGTTGATCTTCATATATTTTTCCAATAAGCAAAGCCGAATTAGCTGCGAAATAATAAGTGTAATTGATACCGTTTTTTAAAGTTTGTTCATATAAATAAAGTGCTTTGTCAAAATTATTTTGCTTATCAAAAATTCTTGCTAAACGATAACTGAATTCTAATTGATCTTTTTGTGAAGGGAAATTTGTAATGGTTTTACCTGCTAATTCTTGCAATGACTTACTATAATATCCACCATCAAAAAGCAAACGACTTCGAAGTAAAATGATATTAGGTATCTCTGTTCCTTTCGAATCGTTTAACGCTTGTTTATCTTCATCAACAATTGATTTCCCTCTATTAGATAAATTACAATTCGACATGTTTAATAAATAGCCTTCTTTATCTCCTTGTAATAATTTTATCCAAGCTACTCGTTGCCAAGCAGAATTGATATAACTTTTTCCTTTAAATGTTTCAATGTATTTTTTAAAATTATTTATAGCCGATAAATTCAAATTGTTTAGCAACGCAGTACCTTCCATAAAATCTAGGTACGATAAATTACTTGATTCACTATTTTTTTTTCTGTCGGCTAGAATTGATATTACACTATCATTTTCTCCATTTGATGCATGAAAAACCGATTTAGCAAATTGCAATAGCGGTTTTTCATTTAGCTCATTTAAATTACTTAACCTATTTCGAATCTTTAAGTCGTTACGATCCTTGCCAAGATTCATTTCTAAAAAAGTAAGCATTACTATCGTTTCATCTCTTAAATAGGTAAGCTCTGGTTGTTGGTTTGTTGACGTGAGTAATAAATTTAGCTCTCCTAATCCTTGTGCTATTGTGCCACTTAATCCGAGTAGACTCGTTACCCAAGAATAATTTTTTGGTATCGCTCCAACTAGAGAATGAATTAATCCAAGACCGCGTAAATTTGGCTTAAACTCAGGAAATTCTTTTTGATTTTCCGATAGTAAAATATAGGCTTTTCTTACATCATAAATACAACCAATATATTCTTCAAACTTTACGCGTGCTAAAGCTTTTTGCAAATACATTTCCGCAATGCAAAGTTTTTTATAAGGTGATTTTATTTCGTTTTCTTCTAAAATTTTAATGCGAATCTCATTGTTGGTTTTTAGTTTTTCTAGATCACTGTTTTGCTCATTTATAAATGATTCTAAAAAATTAATTTGACTTTCAATATAAATCGGAATTAAATTATTGGGATTGGCTAACTTTTCATCTGCTAATAACAATCTACTTTGCTTAAAATTTAATTTTGATGCATAATTATACGCAGAAAGGCAATTTTCTGTCCATTGGTAATCTGCTTTAACAGTCAGATTAAAAAGAATAAAGAAGAGGAGTAATAATCGGCGCATAGTGACGTCGTTATTCAAAGAAACAAAAAAATGTAGCAATTCGATTGATTTTGGGCATTATAATTTTAAAACGATTAATTTTTGTCAAAAACATAAATAATTTTCAAAGAATTGCTCGTATTAAAATGTTTATTGGATGATCCTTTTTACATTCGCATAAATTAAAATCAAATGTTGAATTTAGTCTTTGCCGATGATCAATATCGTGATCAGCTACTTCCTTATACTTTTACACGTCCAGTTGCTGATATAAGAATCGGGATTTTAACGATTCGTCAAAAATGGGAAACTGTTTTAAAAGTTCCAGAAGGTGCTTCAGGTTCACTGACTCAGTTTTATTTATCAGGGCGATATAACCTTTCTCCTGGCAAAGAATGTTTATTAATAAATGGCGCATTAATGCCAGATGAAATCTTATTGCGCCTTGTATTAAGTTTAAAAATTGGACAACAAATTATTTATAAAGATCGATTGCTCGCTGCTGTGGTTGATCGCTCAGTTTTAGAGGGTAAAGAATACATTTCACCTTTTACTGATTTAGAGCGAATAGTTTATGTTGGTCAGCCTCTCCTTGTAAATAATATATGGAGCATATTTTCAATGAATGATACTGCTATTCGTTCCGATTTTCAAGTGATAACAAAGGGTCGGCGATCAGAAATAATTTCAAGCTCCAATCAAACAATAAAGCCTGATCAAATTTTTATTGAATCAGGTGCTAAGGTTGAATGTTCAATTTTAAATGCATCTACAGGACCAATATACATCGGTAAGGATGCCGAAATAATGGAAGGATGTATGATTCGTGGGCCATTTTCGTTGGGTGATAATGCAACATTAAAGATGGGTGCGAAAATTTATGGTGCAACTACAATTGGTCCTGGATCGAAGGTAGGAGGTGAGGTAAGTAATTCAGTGATTTTTGGAAACTCAAATAAAGGACATGATGGTTTCTTAGGAAATTCTGTTTTAGGTGAGTGGTGTAACCTCGGTGCCGATACAAATAATTCTAATTTAAAAAATAATTATTCGGAAATTAAATTGTGGAATTATCCTTCTAATGATTACGTCAATACTTCGCTTCAATTTTGTGGTTTATTTATGGGTGATCATAGTAAATGTGGTATCAATACGATGTTTAATACTGGAACTATTGTAGGTGCCTGTGCCAATATTTTTGGTGCTGGATTCCCTCCTAAATTTATCCCTTCTTTCACTTGGGGAGCAGTTGATAATTCCGAATTATTTTTAATTGATAAGGTAATTGAATTAGCTGAACGTGTGATGGCACGTAGAAAAATTGTAATGACAGATGCTGATAAAAATATTTTGTCGCACTTGTACTTGATGCAACTAAAGCCAAATACGGAGGATTAATTCGCATTTAATTTCCTAATTTGTGATGAGTTAATTGATATTTCAATATTTTTTTTTGGCATATTCATTGACCATAGCGCTGCTCGATAAAAATCATGGTTTTGCGCTGCCATATTGACACAGAAATAAATGATATCAGATCAAAATAATAATCTTCCTTTTAATGCAATTGCAATTTCGGATGATGAACCAGAATTAATACCCTTACTTACCAATGAAGACGAAGAGCTTATGAATAATGAGCAACTGCCGGACATTGTGTCGGTACTGCCATTAAGAAATACAGTTCTTTTTCCAGGAGTTGTCATACCAATAACAGTAGGTCGTGATAAATCAATAAAGTTGATTAAAGATGCCTATGCAGCTGATCGAATAATAGGTGTTGTATCACAAAAAGATGTGAGTGTTGAAGATCCAAAACTAACGGATTTAAATAGTATTGGTACAGTAGCCCAGATTTTACGGATGCTTAGGATGCCTGATGGAAATACTACCGTTATTATCCAAGGAAAACGAAGATTCAAAATTAAAAATATAGTTCAAGAAGATCCCTATTTAAAAGCTCAAATTGAACCTTTTGTTGATCATACAAAAGTTGAAACGGATCAAGAGTTTGGTGCTATTGTAGATTCATTGAAAGATATTTCAATGCAAATTATTCAGAGCTCTCCAAATATTCCTTCAGAAGCAAGTTTTGCGATAAGAAACATTGAGAGTCCATCTTTTTTAATCAATTTTATTTCTTCCAACATGAATGCTGATGTTGAGAAAAAGCAAATGCTATTAGAGATGGACGACTTGAAAGATAGAGCAACAAAAGTTCTCGAGCATCTAACGAAAGAATTGCAAATGCTCGAATTGAAAAATCAAATTCAGAGTAAAGTAAAAACGGATATTGATAAACAACAACGCGAATATTTTTTAAATCAACAACTCAAAACAATTCAGGAGGAATTAGGAGGGAATACTCCTGATAAAGAATTGAGTGAAATGCGTGAACGTGCTAAGACTAAAAAATGGTCGAAAGATGTTTCAGATATTTTCAATAAAGAAATGGAACGTCTTGGTAGAATTAATCCTGCTGCTGGAGAATATTCTGTAACATTAAATTATTTAGATCTTCTTTTAGAATTACCATGGGAAGAATTCACGAATGATAATTATGATCTTAAACGTGCTGAGAAAATTTTGAACAGAGATCATTTTGGTTTAGAGAAAGTAAAAAATCGTATCCTTGAATATCTTGCAGTTATTAAATTGAAAAAGGATATGAAATCACCTATCATGTGTTTGGTAGGTCCTCCAGGAGTTGGTAAAACTTCTTTAGGAAAATCAATTGCAGAAGCACTCGGTCGTAAGTATGTGAGAATGTCGCTTGGAGGATTGCGTGATGAAGCAGAAATTCGTGGTCATAGAAAAACGTATATCGGCGCAATGCCAGGAAGAATCGTTCAGAATATTAAGAAAGCAAAATCATCAAACCCAGTTTTTATTTTAGATGAAATTGATAAAATAACAAATGATTTTCATGGTGATCCTTCTTCAGCTTTATTAGAAGTTTTGGATCCAGAACAAAATACTGCATTCTATGATAATTATGTGGAGATCGAATATGATTTAAGTAAAGTATTATTTATTGCAACAGCAAATTCGTTGAGTTCTATTCAACCAGCATTGCGTGATAGATTAGAAATTATTGAAATTAGTGGATATACTTTAGAGGAAAAAATTCACATCGCTCAAAAACATTTGGTAACAAAGCAATTGGAAGCGCACGGATTAACAGGTACTACTACAACTTTTTCTCCAAATATGTTGAAAGTAATTATTGAACAATATACATGGGAATCGGGTGTTAGGACTCTTGAAAAATCAATTGCATCTGTTGTTCGATCCGTTGCTAAAATGGTTGCTATGGAAGAACCATATCCAACAAAAATTACTGCTGAAGTAATTCGTAAAGCATTGGGTGCTCCACGATTTATTCAAGATAAATTACTAAACAACGAAATCGCTGGAGTTGTTACAGGACTTGCTTGGAGTGCGAATGGTGGAAGTGTTTTATTTATTGAATCAAGTTTAAGTAGAGGCAATGGCAAACTAACATTAACGGGAAACCTTGGTGATGTTATGAAAGAGTCTGCTGTAATTGCCTTAGCATTTTTGAAAGCGCATGCGGATGAATTAAATATCGATTCACGTTTGTTTGATCAATGGAATATTCATGTTCACGTTCCAGAAGGTGCAATACCAAAAGATGGCCCATCTGCAGGTATTACAATGCTTACTTCACTTGCATCGGTGTTTACACAAAAGCGTATTAAAGGTAAACTTGCAATGACAGGTGAAATTACACTACGCGGAAAAGTATTGCCAGTAGGCGGTATTCAAGAAAAAATTCTTGCAGCAAAACGGACTGGAATAAAAGAAATAATTTTATCCGTTGATAACGAAAAAGATATTTTAGATATTAAACCTGAATATCTTACTGATCTTAAATTTCATTACGTAGAAGATATGCTAGATGTATTGAAGGTTGCACTAACTTCTCAAAAAGCAAAAAATGCAATCGATCTAACAATTAATGAATCATCAAAACAGCAACATAAAGAATTTGTACATGAAGCAAAAAAAGCTACTGTATTAATTGCTAAAAAGAAAAAGAAAATTGTTCGTAAAAGATAGAAAATAAAATAGTCGAGCGAATAATTTTATTCGGTTGGCTATTTTTTCACTTCCGCATTCATATCGCACTTTGCACAACCAGCATTCGATTTTTTGTGTCGGAAGTTATCCCAAAGGCGTTTTGAGATAAAATAGAATGCGGTAATGAAAAGTAATCCAACAATAATTTCTTGCATTTTGTTTATTTGTTAAAAGATATTGTACAAATTTCGACAATCTATTTGATTCCTAGCACTAAAAAGGGGTATTTTTGGGTAAGTATTTTACTGCTATGATCAAGACTGAACCTTATCTCCAATACAACCGTGAAGGCATCTCCAATGAAACCCTAATTGATCTTTATAAAGCACTTATAAAACCTCGAATTATTGAGGAAAAAATGCTCGTCTTGTTACGTCAAAGTAAACTATCAAAATGGTTTTCAGGAATCGGACAAGAAGCTATTTCTGTTGGTGTTGCAATGGCATTACATAAGGATGAATATATTTTGCCAATGCACCGCAATTTGGGTGTTTTTACTGTTCGTGGAATTCCACTTAATCGGTTGTTTTCTCAATTTACAGGTAAGCCCGGTGGATTTACAAAAGGGCGCGATCGCTCGTTTCACATGGGAACTCAAGACTACAAGATCGTAGGTATGATTTCTCATCTTGGCCCTCAAATGGGTGTTGCTGATGGCATTGCTCTTGGGAATATATTAAAAGAAAAAGCACATGTTACGGCCGTTTTTACGGGTGATGGAGCAAGCAGCGAAGGCGATTTTCATGAGAGTATCAATGTAGCAGCTGTTTGGGATCTGCCGGTAATTTTTGTGATTGAAAATAATGGATACGGATTATCAACCCCGAGCAAAGATCAATTTCGTTGCAAACAATTTATTGATAAAGCAATTGGTTATGGTATTGAAGGTGTTCAAGTAAATGGAAATAATATTCTTGAAGTTTATAAAACAGTAGATCGGTTAGCAACATCGATGCGCGAAAATCCTCGCCCTATTCTATTGGAATGTTTAACATTTCGAATGCGTGGACACGAAGAAGCTTCAGGAACAAAGTATGTTCCACAAGAATTGTTTGAAGAATGGGGAAAGAAAGATCCAATAAGAAATTACGAAGATTTTTTGCTTTCTGAAAATATTATTGATGATGATTTTATTTCGATGATTCGTGCTGGAATAAAAGAAGAAATTGAAAAGGGTTTAGAAATATCGTACGCAGAAAAAGAAGTTGAAGCACATACAGAAATTGAAGTTCGTGATATGTATGCGTTATCACCAAAAAATACAATTCAACCAATTTCATTACAGAAAACAGAGAAAAGATATTTAGATGCAATCACTGATGCTATGCGACAAGCTATGCAACGTCATTCAAACCTCGTAATAATGGGACAAGATGTTGCCGAATACGGAGGTGTATTTAAAGCGACTTTAGGATTCGTTGAAGAATTTGGAAAAGGAAGAGTTCGCAATACTCCACTGTGCGAATCTGCTATTCTAGGTGCAGGTTTAGGGTTATCAATTAATGGTTGTAAATCAATTATTGAAATGCAATTTGCAGATTTTGTAACGTGTGGATTTAATCAAATTGTAAATAATTTAGCGAAGACACATTATCGTTGGGGTCAACCTGTTGATGTTGTTGTGAGGATGCCAACGGGTGCTGCAACTGGAGCAGGTCCATTTCATTCTCAGTCAACAGAAGCATGGTTCTTTCATGTACCAGGATTAAAAATTGTTTATCCTGCATTTCCTGCTGATGCTAAAGGTTTATTAGCTGCTGCCATTGAAGATCCAAATCCAATTATGTTTTTCGAGCATAAAGCTCTTTATAGAAGTATTAGTGAAAGTATTTCTGATGATTATTACACAATTGAAATTGGTAAAGCAAAGTTAGTTCGTGAAGGTAACGATGTAACTATTGTTACTTATGGATTAGGTGTTCATTGGGCATTAGAAGCGTTAGAAATGGATGAATCAATTTCCGCTGATCTTATCGATTTAAGAACATTATTGCCGTGGGATGAAGAAGCAGTTCTTGCTTCCGTAAAGAGAACAGGAAAAGTAATTGTGATGCATGAGGATACACAAACAGGTGGAATAGGAGGTGAGATTACTGCTCGCATTGCAGAGAAATGCTTTCCTTATCTTGATGCTCCACCAGTGAGAATTGGAGCTCTTGATACGGCGATACCAATGTCTTCTATTTTAGAGTGGAATTTTTTACCGAAAGATCGCTTCTTTATTGCCCTGAAACAATTAGTGGATTATTAATTTCAGTTTTCAAAGCTGATTTTAATTCTTCTAATGCTTGTTTGTTTTCTTTATTTTCTGATGCTGATTTAAGAAGTTTCTTTTCTTTCTCTGTAAGATGCCAACTTAAAGAAACGTGTTCTTGTGTTTCGGGCATCTGAAAAGTTACGAATTTCAATGGACCTTTAAACCAGCTTTGCGCAAATTGTAATTCTCGATCAAACGTATAATCTTGCATAATTAAAAAATTGCCAGATACATTTCGCATTGGTGCCATTAATTTTTCAGTGATAGTTTTAACACTGTTATTTTCTACTTTATTTTTTTTATGTGTATCCCTTATCTGTAAAAACACAACGCCAGAAGTATTGGCAACGATCCATTCTCTAAACGTATATAAAAATTGAAGTGAATTCGTAACGCCATAATTATCGCGAATTCCTGCATCCATAACTTCCATAGCAGGTTCACTTGGTAATGATATTGCAGGCATAATGTATGGGAATGCAGAATTCATTCGTAATGCACTCGTAATTTTCAAATTCGCAGCATCTGCAGAAGCAAAAAATTGTTGGAAGTCAATAGAATTAGCGATTTCATTAAATCCTGTATTACCGGAATCAGGAATGTGTGATAAATAACTAACAGGTTGCGCTGAAATATGCAAAGCTCTTCCATCATTAATAATCGTTGGACTAATAACCATCATAGGAATTTCTCCATTGAATTCTGGTTCGTAATAATCACCTAATCGTTTATCTAAAACATGACCAGTATTTTCTGAAAGTTGTTGCTCGAATGCATAAGCACGATCTTTCACATAATGATATTTGCCATCTTTAAATTGTTGCATATTCATAAATAAATCTGCAACAGTAGCACTGAACACAATTGAATTTAATAAATCTTTTCCTGTATTTAATAAAAATCTATTTTCGATATTTTGATTGGCACGCATTAAACTATCATGATGTGATAAAAATAATTCACGATAATATGCTGCACTTATCATTCCTCCTGATGAGCCAGTAATAAAGGATGTTAAGTGCATTAAATCACCGTTAAAGGTGCTATCAATTAATTGTAATGTACGGAAGGTGAAAACACAAGAGCGCAATCCTCCTCCACTAACATTTAATAAAATCATCTTAGGCTTTTCAACTCCTTTTTTTGCCCAATTTGCTTTCCATTTATTTAGTATTTCAATGGTGTGTGCTACATCTTTTTCATAGTGACCATTAGTAACTTGGGCTTCCAAATTATCACGATCATATTTAATATTATTCTTTGCATAATTTAAACCATACGCTTGATTTCGTGGATTAAAGGATTCGAATTGTGATAGAAAATTCAATCCAATAAATAAAAATATTAATGCAGTATTGGCCCATGCTCTTAGCCAATAACGAAGCACTCCACTCAACATAATTAACATGGTGAATAAAAGTAATATACTTCCTCCAGCCGGTAAGCGAATAAAATTATAATCTCTAAAAAGACCTAACGTAATGAAAGTTACAAAAACTACAATTTCAATTACAGCGGCATTAAGATGATTCTGTCTGAATACTCTTTCAAGCATGTATTTTTGATAGTGACGCGTATCTCTAACAATTTTCACTTTCCATGGAAAAATTAAATAGGTGTCAACACGCCATGAGTTTTTACCAACATTTCCCATGTATGGAGCTATTGGTGAAGTTTGATCGTCATCAGCATGTTCAACGCCAAATAATTTGTAAATATCTTTATTCGTAACCATAAAGTATCGAAGAGTAAGTACAATCACAATAAAAAATCCTACTAAAAAAACGCCAATGTTTAAAAGGATTTCATCGATGTTTTTTAACTGACTATAATATTGAAAATTAAATATCTTATAAACATAAATTAAAATGAAGAATGTTGGAATAATAAAATTATTGTGCGTGTATTTCTGAAATGTTCTTGATAGTGTTGCAAGAAATGGGAAACGAAAACTGTTCAAAATGAAACTAGAGATATTAAATGCCATCACAAATGATCCTAAGCAAACACCCATCATAAAAAATGCACGTTGCCCAACAAAACCCATATATTCAGGATCTAAAAAAAGAAATGGTATTCCAAATTTTGTAGCGATCGATTGTGTAATAAATCCAAACAATAAAATCCAATAAAACATCATTATCTGATTCTTCTTGAAGTGCAGTACAACAAGTTGAATTGGAAATGAATGAATTATTCTGGAGACAAACTTTCTAAGGCGCATTATAATCGATATCCACTTTAAGTTCTACGTTTTTAAACGTAAAAAGTTAATTTTAATTAGGATCAAGAAAGAATTCACTAACAAAAGATGGAAAGATAGGTCCAAACGAACGGTACAGATAACAAAAGTCCATCGAAACGATCTAACATCCCTCCATGTCCAGGAAGTAGCGATCCAGAGTCTTTGACTGATAAACTACGCTTAAGCATTGATTCAGTTAAGTCTCCAAAAGTGCCAGCAATTACAATTATTAATGCAATTACAATCCAGTTTACTAAACTAAGTTGAGGATTGTAATGCCATAAGATCCATGCAGCTATTAAGGCAGATATTCCTCCACCAATACTTCCTTCCCAAGATTTTTTTGGCGAAATTCTTTCAAATAATTTTGTTTTTCCAAGCAAATTTCCAAAGATGTAAGCAAAGGTATCGCTACTCCAAAGTAAAATAAAATATCCACCTACAATTCCGGCATCATACTGTTGAGCATGGGTAGAAATTTTATTTAATAATACAAAAGGTAGAACGGCATAGATAATTCCAATAAGAGTGAAAGCAATATTTGTAAATGGTTCAGATTTCTTACGATATAGTTCTGCTAAAAATATTAGTGTGGTAACGGGATAAATAACAGTATTAATATTTAATTTAAAATAATCAGCAAGCATTCCACTCATAACAATATAAATAGTTGCACCAGAAATCATTCCTAATGCAATATTAGGTTGCCGTTGATCATTCTTTACTATCGTATAAAATTCATTTAATGAAAGCATCGCTACAAGGAAAAAAAGTAATTGAAAACTTAACGGTCCATAAAATATAGATGCAAAAATTATTAAAACGAATAATGATCCTGTTAACAGGCGCTGCCAGAAATTATTCACAATAAGTCATGTTCGATTAGAATTAATTTAGCATTGATTTCTTCTTCTGCAGAGACATATAATTCAATTTCGCCAAATGCATAAGACGAGTCTTTTTTATCAACTTGAAAAGATAATATATCTGCTTCTTCTAATGCAGCTTTGGCAATTTCGATTTGATATGCTTTATCGCTGCTGTATACTTTCAGCCAATTTGCTTGCAGCGTCATTATTGAAGTTCTCTTTCATCAACCATAAATACAAATAATTGTGTAGGACCATGAGCACCTATTACCAATTGTCCATCAATATCTGCTGTTCTACTAGGTCCGGTTACAATAGTAATGCTTGATGGTAATTTGGGATACTTATGTCTTAACCATGTAATTCCGTCTTTTAAATCAAGCGCTAACTGAATTGCTTTACAAAATACAACATGAACAGGTGCAAATGCGGGTGCCGTACGCGTATGTTCACGAGAAGAAAAAATAATACTTCCTGTACGGGAAATTAAACACTCGCAAGTTGTTACAACAACATCCATTGTTGCCAGTTCATCAACAGCAACATAATGCGGAAGTGCACATTCTGTTAAAAGATTTGATAAACCATCTTCTGTACAAACAATGTTTTTCCACTTGTATTGCAATCCAAGATTTACAAGACCTTCAGCAAATTCAAGTTCGCTTTCTATAAGAAAAAATTTACCTCCTGCTAATGTTAATTTATCAGCAAACACTAATACTGGGTCTTCGTCAGTTTGTTGAAATACCGAACTGTCGAAGTCTAACTTCGGATAAGGGTTTGGCGTTTTACTAAGTAATGATGCCCTTATTTTCTTCAACACCTTTTCACGAGTGGTGCTTTCTTCCATGGTTTATTTTTCCTAATTCGTAGGGTTTTCTTCTACTGGAGTAACTAATTGCGATTCTGAATGACCATTCGTTGTAATGGTTGTATTGGAAGCTAAAATAGCTGATGTACTAACATCATTCTTTTTTGTTAAGTCAGATGGTGTGATCTCTTCTTTATCCCATTTGCGTTTACCGAAAATAGTTTCAAGATCTTCTTTATAGATTACTTCTTTTTCTAATAAAGTAGCTGCAAGTTTATCAAGTTCTGGACGATGGTTACGAAGTAATTCAACAGTACGTTGATACGATTCTTCTACCATTTTCTTTACTTCATTATCGATAAGTTCGGCTGTCTTTTCACTGTAAGGTTTAGTAAATGTATAATCAGCATTTCCTGATGAATCATAGAAACTGATATTGCCTATTTTGTCATTTAAACCAAACAATGTTACCGATGCGTATGCTTGTTTTGTAATTTTTTCTAAGTCACTTAATGCGCCAGTTGATACTACTCCAAATGTTACAAATTCAGCAGCACGCCCACCTAATGCAGCGCACATCTCATCACGAATTTGATCCATCGTTGTTAGTTGCCTTTCTTCTGGCAGATACCATGCGGCACCTAATGAATTTCCACGAGGAACAATCGTTACTTTAACTAATGGAGCAGTATGTTGCAATAACCAACTCACAGCAGCATGTCCTGATTCATGGTAAGCGATTGTGCGTTTTTCTTCAATGGAAATAATTTTATTTTTCTTCTCCAACCCACCAACAATTCTATCTACAGCATCTATAAAATCTTGTTGACCAATTGATGTTTTATTTTTTCTTGCAGCAATAAGTGCGGCTTCGTTACAAAGGTTTGCAATATCAGCACCTGAGAATCCTGGTGTTTGTTTAGCGAGAAAATCTAAATCCAAACCTGGATCTAACTTCAATGGCTTTGAATGCACTTTAAATATTTCCTTGCGACCATTTAAATCTGGTAGCTCAACATAAATCTGACGATCAAAACGACCTGGTCGTAATAGTGCACGATCTAAAATATCTGCACGATTTGTTGCAGCAAGTATGATGACTCCTGAATTACTACCAAAGCCATCCATCTCAGTTAATAACTGATTTAAGGTGCTTTCACGTTCATCGTTTGCACTGAAAGAAGGTTGTTTACCTCTTGCACGTCCAATCGCATCAATTTCATCAATGAAAATAATACTAGGCGCTTTCTCTTTAGCCTGACGAAATAAATCTCTTACTCGAGAAGCTCCAACACCAACGAACATTTCAACAAAGTCGGAACCTGAAAGTGAGAAAAATGGAACTTGTGCTTCCCCAGCAACTGCTTTCGCCAATAAGGTTTTCCCGGTACCTGGAGGGCCAACAAGTAAAGCACCACGAGGAATTTTACCACCTAATGTCGTATATTTTTTTGGATTTTTCAAGAAATCAACGATTTCCATTACTTCTACTTTGGCTTCTTCTAATCCTGCTACATCATTAAAGGTCACTTTTACATGAAGATCTTTATCGAACAAAGTAGCTTTAGATTTACCTATATTGAAAATCTGGCTTCCGCCACCACCACCACCCATACGTTTGATGAGAAACATATAAATCATCACCAAAAACATTCCTAACAGTAACCAATTAAGGATAGAATCCCAGCTATTACGCTCATTATTATTGTAAACGATGTTGATCTTTTGCTCTACGGGAATATCTTTTTGAACATCATCAAGATCCTTCTTAAACGAAGCAACATCTCCAATCGTAAATGCATAATGGGGGCCGTCGTTAACAGCGTTGCCAATCGTTTTATGAGAAACATTTTTGAATTCTTCTTTAGTAAGGCTGGATTTCTTGATGTATACATCCACAACTTCTTTGTTAAGAACCACTACTCGATCCACATCACCATTTTTTACCCATGTTGAGAAACTCATCCATGAAGTATCTCTAGGATGATTTCCGTAGTCGAAAAAATTAATGCCTATAATAACGAAAATTACTAAGGCATAAACCCAATAGAAATTGAAATTGAAACGAGGACTTTTAGGTTTCGAAAAGTTGCTAAATGGAACTTTTTTCTTCTCCTCGTTTGGCTGCTGCTGATCTGACATTTTATATAATATGGAATGAATACTCCCTTTTAATATTGCAATAAGCTAATATTAAACATTTATTTACTGTGTTAGTTACTAATAATCTTTTTTATTTCTGCATCTGCCCATAGGCGCTCAATGCCATAATAATCTCTTTGTTCCTGTTGAAAGATGTGAACCACAACATTTATATAGTCGATTAGCACCCATTGTGCATTTTCTTTACCTTCAATAAAAGTTGGCCATTCATTAAGTTCTTCATGTACAACTTCTTCAACGGATCTTGCTAAACCTTCTACTTGTGTGGAAGAAATGCCATGACATACGATGAAAATATCTGCGACTGCACCATTAAGTTGTCTTAGGTCTAGACAAACAATTTCATTTCCATTCTTGTCTAATAATCCTTTAATAATTGCCTCCGTCAAAACATCTGATGCTGATTTGAGGTTTACTCTAGCGGCTTGTGCCGATTTTGCCATTCTGTTTTGTTAAATTTGTTCCGCAAAACTACGCAATTTTAACCTCTAATCATGAACCTAGTTATTCTACCAATAGTTGATTCGACAAATTTTTATGCCCATACGTTACTTGAAGAGGGTTTGGTAGCTGATAACACTGTTATATTAGCTCTTGAACAAACGAATGGTAGAGGTCAACGAGGGAAAAATTGGGAAAGTGCTTCCAACAAAGGTTTATATGCCACTTTTATTTTTCGCCCTCAACATATAGTCGCTCAGCAACAGTTTATATTGAATAAAGCGATAAGTTCTGGAGTTGCTGCTTATATTGAAGAGAGAATTCAGCAGAAATGTTTAATAAAATGGCCCAATGATATGTTAGTAGATGAAAAGAAACTTTCGGGACTATTAATAGAAAATAATTTAAGAGGAAATCAGATTGTTGCTGTTATTGCTGGAATAGGTGTTAATTTAAACCAATTTAGTTTTAAAGGCGATTTCGAAACTTCGGCATGTTCAATGCGAATGTTAACAGGCCAAACGTATAATCCAGAAGAGGAAATACGAATTCTTTATAAGCATGTGAATGTTTTTTACCAGGAGTTTTTAAAAGGAAATTTGGAATTAATTGAGGAGTTTTATGATTCGCATCTTTTTAAAAAAAATCAAATCGCAGGATTTATTTCTGAAGATAAAATCTTTTCAGCAAGACTAGAAGAAGTAGATAATAATGGCGCTGCAATATTAAATATTAATGGAGAAAAAATTTATGCTACTCACCCTAAATTTAGATTTTATATGAATCGCTAAAATGTATTTTTTTTAAAATAATTTCATCAGCAGTCGGCAATTTCTTTATATCGATTAAGCAATAGATTTATAAAATTCGTTAACGGTTTTTCTGCCATCATTTTTAGTAAAGGATTAAGATCTGCATCGAATAAAAGTTGAAGCTCAGTGCTGTGATTACTTATCTCATTCATTTTGCAAATTAAATTAAAATCGAATGGAGCTTTTTCGTGTTTACTCATTACGATTTCGCTGTTTGGTGTCTTAGATCCATAGCGCATACCAAGTGTTGCCATTCCTTCAATTGTGAATTTACAAGTATCACCATCAGTTTCAAAATTCACAACTTGTTTTGGCATTAATGATCCTATATTTTTAAAATCAGCAAGAAAATTAAAAACTTCTTTTGCTGGTTTATTGATAATTATTTTTTCACTTTCTAATCTTGTCATAAAAATTTGGGTGTTGAATAAGTTGATTCTATTTAATTAGCCATTACTAAAAATAATTCTAAATCCCCCACTTTTCTGGATGCTGTCTCCATGCTTGTAATAATGGTAAATCTTGTTTTTTAACATAACCACTAGCGATTGCCTGTTTTATCAATACATCATAATTACTCAATGAATACCAAGGACAAGCTGCTTGCTTAAAGTTGGCTGATGCAGTTTCAAAGCCGTATGTAAAGATGGAAACAAGGCCTTTAACAATTACACCATTTTCTTTTAAATCTTCAACTGCTTTTAAGCTGCTTCCTCCAGTTGAAATTAAATCTTCAATAACTACTGCGGTTTGATC
Source organism: Bacteroidia bacterium (assembly GCA_038206385.1). Lineage (GTDB taxonomy): Bacteria > Bacteroidota > Bacteroidia > AKYH767-A > OLB10 > JANXSD01. The sequence goes on from JBBRAW010000012.1 coordinate 33,669, forward strand.
TTTTTTAATTTCACCTTCAATAGTGTTTTTACGTCCGTGGTCTTTTGCTGATGATCGAACATATACAAACGGTAATCCCATGGCTTCTGCAACAAGGGCACCTTGTGCAATAGCAGCCGTTGCAACACCTGCAATAATATCAGGACGACCAAATTTATCTTCTATCAACTTTACAAGTTCTTGTCGCAAAAATGTTCTAATCCTTGGATAGGATAATGAGATTCTATTATCGCAATATATTGGGGATTTCCATCCAGAAGCCCATGTAAAGGGTTGCTCTGGCTGAAGTTTAATCGCTTTAATCTGTAACAAAAACTCAGCGACTTTTATGGCTACATCATCATGCATATTCTACAAACCTACATTATTCTAATTAAAATTACAACGGATTAGTAAATCATTATTTGATATTGTATAAATTGATAAATTCGTATCACCAAAATAGGAATTAGTAGTTTGGTTTCAGAATTCTTTTATTATTTGAAAATAGTTGCTCAATTTAATCTTACAGAGTAATCATGTATAAAGTTTATATTAACGAACGATTGTTACACTTTGTTTCCGTAGGTGATTCACTTGAAAATTGTGAATTAATATTACGACTTTATGGAGATGAAAGCAGCGAACAAATTGATAGTATAGTGAAATCATTTGAAGTAAATATAGCCGTTGGAGAATTAATTTTATTGTGTGAAAACATTGATAAGAGTTGGGTTACTTTTGTTTCACTTTATCTGCTTTTAGAAGCTGCTGGGGGAGTTGTTTATAATCAAGAACAATCAATGCTTATGATTTTCCGAAATGGTATTTGGGATTTGCCAAAAGGGAAAATTGAGAGGGGTGAGGATCCAGAAATGGCTGCAATTAGAGAAATTTTTGAAGAATGTGGTATTTCAGGATTGAATTTAGTAAAGCAATTGCCAACTAGTTATCATACGTATCCTTTTAATGGTCAAATAGTGCTTAAAAAAACGTATTGGTTTTTAATGACAACTAAAGATATATCTTATCCAATTCCACAACTTGAAGAAGGTATTACAGAAGTTCGTTGGATGGATAAGGCTGATATGAAGCTGGCATCACGAAATACTTATTTATCGATCACAAATTTACTTAAGGAAAAAGAAATGAATGAAAGTTCAGGGTTGTTAGAATAATTTCTATTAGATTATTCGTTTTATGAGTCTCAAATTATGAGTATATTTCTTAGTTTCAGAATTGAAAATACCATGATGGTCGATATTGTCGATTCTAACTCTTCCAGAAGCATGTATGATGCGATTTTTGGAAATTAAAATCCCGACGTGAATGATTTTCCCTTCATCATTATCAAAAAAAGCAAGATCGCCAGGTTGAGATTCATCAAGTAAATGGATTCCATGACCTTGTTCTGACTGCATCCATGCATCACGTTTTAATGGAACTCCACTCAACTTATAAACCATCTGCGTTAAACCCGAACAATCAATACCGAATGGTGATCTTCCTCCCCATAAGTAAGGCGCGTTTAAATACATAAAAGCATTCTCAACTACGGCCTTAGTTCCAGAAGTTAATTCCGGTTGCCGTGCATTACCATCAAATTTGTAATTTTGATCACCTGTTCTACAACTCCCAGATCGAAACCATGGGAGTGTACTACCCAATACTATTGAATAGATATTTTGATGATTCAATAAAATTTGAACTAAATCAAAGGATAAAAAATCGTTCGACTTTTGTAATTCGTTAAAGTCTGGAAGACCAATCTCTAATTGCTGACTATTGTGTATCCAACCTTCATATTCATCATAAGACATTTTAATTCGAATCCATTCTTGATGTTTATCAAGAACAGTAAAGCTTTCCCCAAACAATAATTGACTTACAATTTCAGATCTATGTGCAGGTTCTAACCTTACCGATACAATACTCAAATTACATATTCCGTAGGCCATTATTAATGCTAGTACTTAGTCCGAAATAACATTGTGTTAAATAAGAAATATGATTATAATAATTCAACAACTAATGCTGAAGCACCTCCTCCGCCATTGCAGATTCCTGCCGCACCAATTTTAGCGTTATTTTGTTTTAAAACATGTAGTAATGTTACGATGATTCTAGCTCCTGAACATCCTAAGGGATGACCTAAAGCAACTGCACCACCATTAACATTTACACGACGAGCATCTAAACTCATTTCTTTATTATTCGCTAATGCTACAACAGAAAATGCTTCATTGATTTCGAAGTATTCTACATCATTCATTTTCAAGCCAGCTTTTTCAACGGCTCTTGGAAGTGCTTTAGAAGGAGCTGTAGTAAACCATTCAGGAGCTTGTTGTGCATCTGCATAACCTCTAATTTTTGCTATTGGCTTTATTCCTAATGAATCAGCTTTTTCTTTGCTCATTAATACAATCGCTGCTGCTCCATCATTAAGGGTACTTGCATTTGCTGCTGTTACAGTTCCATCTTTAGTAAAAACTGGACGTAAGGTTGGGATCTTATTAAAATCAACTTTTTTGTACTCTTCATCTTCACTAATAACCAAAGTATCTTTGCCTTTTTGTACAATTGATACAGGAACAATTTCATCTTTAAAAAGACCTTTCGACCATGCAGTCTGCGCTCTTTTATAAGATTCTACTGCGTAAGCATCTTGATCTTCACGACTTATTTTGCACTCAGTTGCACAAAGTTCTGCTGCACTCCCCATGTGATAGTCATTGTATACATCCCACAATCCATCTTTAACTAAACCATCAATGATCTGTCCATTTCCTAATCGATATCCATTTCTAGCCTTATCGAGATAATAAGGAACAGCACTCATATTTTCCATTCCTCCTGCAACAACAACATCGTTATCACCTAACATAATACTTTGAGCAGCAAGCATGATCGCTTTCATTCCAGAGGCACATACTTTATTGATAGTAGTACTTGGAATCATATTAGGTAATCCAGAAAAAATTGATGCTTGGGTGGCTGGAGCTTGTCCTACGTTCGCTTGTAAAACGTTGCCCATGTAAACCTCATTTACATCCGAACCTTTGATTCCAGCTCTCTCAATTGCATCTTTAATTGCGATTGCACCTAATTGTGTTGCGGGAACCGAAGCTAAAACGCCTCCAAAACTTCCAATCGGCGTACGTACTGCTGATACAATGTATACTTCTTTCATAAAATTTTTAACTGATTTTGTGACTGCAAAGTTATGGAATTTCAAGCAGCATAAATTCAATCAAAACTTCAATATAACAGTATGAATCTATATGGTTGCTTTTTTGATGACACAAAACAATCATTAATAGCTACTTGTATCGGTTTAATAATCGAAAATACGTCGTTTGCACTCTTAAAATGACTACCTTTGCCGGATGAAATCATTATCATTTGAAGAACTGGGCCTTGACAGTAAAATTCTCAAAGGCATCGAGGCTCTTGGTTTTACGGAACCAACGCCAATTCAGCGGGAGGCGATACCGCAATTACTAACAGAGAACCGTGATTTAATCGGACTGGCTCAAACAGGAACAGGGAAAACAGCAGCTTTCGGACTTCCTCTTCTGCAAAAAATTGACACAAACGAAAACTATCCGCAAGCACTAGTGCTAGCGCCAACTAGAGAGTTGTGTATGCAAATCACAAAAGACATTCAAAATTTCGCTCTGCATATGCCGAAGTTTTCAGTTGTCGCGGTGTATGGAGGAGCAAGTATTCAAGATCAAATTAGAACTATCCGCAAAGGTGTACACATCGTTGTTGCAACACCCGGACGTTTAATTGATCTTATTGATCGTAATGCACTCGATTTGCGTAAAGTAGATATCGTTGTATTAGATGAAGCTGATGAAATGTTGAACATGGGGTTTAAAGAGGATATAGATTATATTCTTTCTAATACTCCTGAGCATCGTAACACCTGGTTATTCTCGGCTACAATGCCCCGCGAAGTAAAAGCGATCTCTAAAAATTACATGCAAAACCCAATAGAATTAAGTATTGGAAAACGTGAAGAAGGAGCAGCTAATATCGAACACGTCTACTATCTCGTTCGTGCAAAAGATCGTTATTTAGCTTTAAAAAGAATTGTAGATACTAGTCCTGAAATTTTCGCGATTGTATTCTGTCGTACTAAATTGGAATCTCAAGAAGTTGCTGAACATTTAATTCGTGATGGTTATAATGCAGATGCCTTACACGGAGATTTAAGTCAACAACAACGGGATAAAGTAATGGGCCGTTATCGTGAGCGTTCTTTACAATTACTTGTTGCTACTGATGTAGCCGCTAGAGGTATCGATGTTCAAGATGTAACGCACGTTATTAATTATAATCTTCCTGATGAATTGGAAAATTATATGCACCGTAGCGGTCGTACTGCGCGAGCAGGAAAATCGGGTGTTTCTATTTCAATTATCAACTTGAAAGAAGTTTCTAAAATCCGTCAATTAGAACGACAACTTAACAAGAAGTTCGAAAAGAAAAATATTCCTAACGGTATTGAAGTTTGCGAAAGTCAATTAATGGGTCTTGTTAAAAAGGTTCATAATGTTGAAGTAAACGAAAAAGAAATTGAACCGTATTTGCCAGCTATTTATGGAGAATTAGCTGATATCGATAAGGATGAATTGATTCGTCGTTTCGTATCGATTGAATTTAATCGCTTCTTAGAATACTATCGCCGCGCTCCCGATTTGAACGTGGATGAAAGTTCAAGAAGAGAATCATCTGATCGTGGAACTGAAGGATTTGGTGGACCAAGAGGAACTCGCATTTTTATGAGTGTTGGATCTAAGGATGGTCTTGATAAAGGAAAATTATTAAGATTCCTTTGTGATGAATCAGGTGAAAAAGGTGCAATTTTCGGAAGAATTGATATTAAAGATGTATTCTCTTTTGTTGATGTTCAACCTGATCGTCTTGATGTGGTTATGAAAGCGATTCATGGTCTCGATTATAATGGTCGTGAAGTGAGAGTTGAAATTACTAATGATAGCCAAGGTGGCGGTGGTGGAAGTAGAGGTGGAAGCGGAAGCAGAGATAGTAGCCGCGGACCTCGTTCTGGCGGTGGAAGCCGTGAAGGTGGCGGTGGTTACAAACGCAGAAGCGACAGTGATCGTGGAAGTAGTGAACGTGGTGCAAGTGATCGTCCTAAAGAACGTTCTTATTCTGGAACAGGATCTAGCCGACCAAGTTCAAGACCTGATAGTGGTGGAGCGGATAGAAAAGATAAATTTAAGAAATGGTAATTTGAGTTTTAACAATTAAATTCTATCATTTTAAATTTAATTAGCATAATGTAGTACAGAAAACCTGCCTCTTGAGGCAGGTTTTCTTATTTTTGTCCATGCACCAGTCGATCCTTATTATTGATTTTGGTTCGCAATACACGCAATTAATTGCAAGACGTATTCGTGAACTCAATGTATACTGCGAAATTCATCCGTATAACAATCTTCCAGCAATCGCGGAAAATGTTAAAGGAATAATCTTAAGTGGAGGACCATCTTCAGTTCGTGATGTAAATGCTCCAGTAATCGACACTAAACTTCTCAGAGGAAAATATCCGATACTTGGAATATGTTATGGAGCTCAATTGTTAGCATTACAAAGTGGAGGAAATGTACAACCATCAAAAATTCGTGAGTATGGACGAGCATTTTTAACGGTAAAGAATCACCAATCAAATATTTTAAATCATGTTGCAAATGAATCACAAGTTTGGATGTCGCATGCAGATACAATTACAGAAATTCCATCTGATTTTGAAATTATCGCAAGTACTACAGATGTCAAAATCGCTGCATATCATGTAAATAATGAAAGTACTTTTGGATTTCAATTTCATCCTGAAGTTGTTCATTCAACAGAAGGAAAAAGATTGTTGGAAAATTTCATCATGCAAATATGTGGATGTGAGGGTGATTGGACACCAGGCTCATTTGTTGATGAAACTGTTGCGAATCTTAAAAACGAAATTGGTGATGATCAAGTGATATTGGGACTTTCAGGAGGAGTGGATTCAGGAGTAGCAGCCATGTTACTTCATAGAGCGATAGGAAAAAATCTGCATTGTATTTTTGTAAATAATGGGTTACTACGTAAAAATGAATTTGAGGAAGTATTACATGCTTACAAGAATTTTGGATTAAATATTCAAGGTGTTGATGCTAGTAAGAATTTTTATAAAGAGCTAGAAGGCGTTTCTGATCCAGAACAAAAAAGAAAAATAATTGGAAGAGTATTTATTGAAGTTTTTGATCAAAAGGCGCATGAAATAAATAATGTTAAATGGCTAGCGCAAGGAACTATTTATCCTGATGTGATTGAGTCAGTATCAGTGAATGGTGGACCTTCAGCAACAATTAAGTCACATCATAATGTTGGTGGTTTGCCCGATTTTATGAAATTGAAAATTGTTGAACCATTGCGCAGTTTATTTAAAGATGAAGTAAGGAGAATTGGGCGTTCACTTGAGATGCCTGATGATTTATTAAATCGTCATCCATTTCCAGGTCCGGGTTTAGGAATAAGAATTTTAGGCGATGTAACGGTAGAAAAAGTGCGTATCATACAAGAAGTAGATGCGATTTTTATTGACGGATTAAAGACACATCAGTTATATGATAAAGTTTGGCAAGCTGGATCAATATTTCTTCCTGTCAATACTGTTGGAGTTATGGGTGATGAGCGAACGTATGAGAATGCGGTTTGTTTACGAGCGGTAACTTCCACCGATGGAATGACTGCGGATTGGTGTCATCTTCCTTATGATTTTTTAGGGAAGATATCTAATGAAATTATTAATAAGGTGAAAGGAGTAAATAGAGTTGTTTATGATATTAGCTCAAAACCACCTGCTACTATTGAGTGGGAATAAAATACGATTATGCAAATACGTTTTCATTACATGCTACTTTTTGTACTCATCCTTTCTGGATGTGCTTCACGTAAGCGTAGTGCAACAATTACTCCTGTAGCAAAAGAAGTTGTTGCAATTCCTGATAGTACAAAAAATCAGCACGAAAAATTTGAGACTAAAATCGATACTGTTAAAACTGTTTATACGATAGGTTTAGTATTACCATTACAATTAGAAAATCATTTTAGGAATGATACAATTTCGGATAATGCTCCGTTATTAATTCCTGAAGCAATTCCCGCACTTCAGTTCTATGAAGGTGCATTAGCAGCTAAAGATTCATTAGCAAATATTCCATTAGCAGTAAAGTTTAGAATTTTTGATTGCTCTGGTGATTCTATGGATAATGTTAAACTTATAAATTCTATTGATTTAAGAAAATGTGATGCAGTAATTTTAATGACATCATCTTCTTTAAATACTGCGATAATAAAAGCAGCAGCAAAGAACACTATTCCTTTTATTATTTTACAAAACTCAAACACGCAAATACTTGAATCGAATCCCAATATTTGGTTATCGACACCAAGCAATACTTCTCAAATTCGATTAGCTGCAACATATCTTTTTAAAACGTATCCTACTTCACAATTTATTACTGTATTCAGAGAGGTTCGTAAAGAAAGCGATTTAGCCTCATTATTTTCAAATGTAATTGATAGTTTGTCTGGAGCAAATAATATTTGTTTGAAAGTAAATTATTTGAAAGGTACTGGATGGTCAAGTTTGCAAAGTAAATTTTCAAAGCAGAAAAGAAATGTTTTAATCATTCCTACATCTGATGAGTCTTATCTTTCTTCTATTATCACAAAGCTTGATGATATAAAAAATGATTACACTTTTTTATTAGCGGGACTTCCTACTTGGGAAAATTTCGAAGCTATTGATCCACTAAAACTTCAAAATTATAATACGCATTTTTTTAATGGATTATTTATTGATTCGGAAAATGGGAGAAATCAAAAATTTAGAAAAGCATTCGTTGATACTTACCATACAGATGCATTAGATCAAGCTTTCGAAGGATTTGATTTAGTAAGTTATTTAGTGACTAACTTTAATGCAAATCAAAAAAAGTATAACCACTATATTTCAATACCTAATTTTGAATCTCCCCAAATAGGTTATGACTTTTTAGAAATGGGAACTGGATCAGGTAAGGAAAATCAATCCATCTCCATTTTAAAATATGGAGATTATAAATTGATAAAAGTTAAATAGATTTATTGTAAATAAACATCAATCAAGCCTTCGGGAATGGTTACGTAAATCTTTTTTTCTACTCGATCAATTTTGCTTATAAAAATTTCAGACAATGGAAATAGTACTGCCTTTTCATTTTTGATAAATTCCCCTACTGCATGTTGGGGTAATTCATAAACGTTAGTTACTTCTCCTAAATCTCCTTCTTTTTCATCGATAATTGTAAATCCAATTATTTCATGGAAATAAAATTTTTTGCCACGAAGTTTTGGTAAGGATGATAAGGGTTGATAAAGATCCAATTTCAAATATTGCTCTGTAGCATTAATATCTTCAACTCCTACTAAATGGATTACAGCAGTATGTTCATGTTCTTTTATACTTATAACTTTAGAAACATCAAATTCTTTAAGTGATCCTTCTACATCAACATAAATTAATTTCATTTTTTTATATCGCGACATTGAATCACTATCTAGATAAATAACAACATCGCCTTTAACACCATGCGGACGAAGTATTTTGCCTAAAAGAAAATATTCTGGATGCAACATGACAACAATTTTTCTTAATTTATATATGTTAATGAAATAGGATTCAAATCTAAAAAAAATCCTGCCCTAATTAGGGCAGGATTTCAATGAAATAACAGGATAAATTATGCTTCTGATGGAGCTTCTCCGCCTTCTGTTTCAGAAGCAGGAGCAGTATCTGCTTCTGGACTTACTTCTTCTGGTGTGAATAATGCTTCAGCAGCTTTCTTCTTAATAGCTTCTGCACGTGCGTCACTCACCTTTAATTCCTGAGCAATACGAGATGTATGATCCTTTTTCGAAGCATCAGATAGGCGCGTTTTTTTCGCATCAATCTTATTTACTTTTTCTTGAATCCAGATGTCGTATTTTGCATCTGCCTGTTCCTGAGTGATTGCACCTTTTGCAACACCTTTATTGAGATGGACGCGGAACATTACTCCTTTGTAGCTGAGAATAGCTTTAGCCGTATCTGTTGGCTCTGCTCCTTTCATCATCCACTCAGCAGCACGCTCAGTGTTCAAATCAATTGTGGCGGGGTCGGTGATTGGATTGTAAGACCCAATACGTTCAATGAATCGACCGTCTCTCGGAGCACGACTATCCGCCACCACAATATGGAAGAAAGGTCTGCCCTTTTTTCCATGACGCTGTAATCTAATTTTAGCTGACATATGTTGTTTGCTTTTTTTATCCCCACATCTCCGTGTTGCGGGGGCGGCAAAGATCGAAAAAAATCTTATAAGTTGTATACTATTTTAGCATTTTTGAATTGATCCAATTGCGTTAGCCTTTTTGATTGTAAATAATTAATTATTAATAATATATAAACAATGCCGAGTTTGATGCAATATTGAACCGAAATTAAAAATCTATATAGAAGGATGGTAAGCGCCTATTTAAGATACCATTGAAAAATTAAATTTAATTTTAAACAATAATCATATTCTAAATTTCACATTTTTACTAAATAATTAAGTCGCAAATATGCAAGAATTGTGAACTTTTTTACAATATAAAATCAAAATCAATTTTTGGTTTAGTTTAATACGGCATCGCACCTCTTAGAACCATAAAGGCGCATAGAGAAAATTAAATATAGGGATATGAGATTTATCCCCAAATTTTATAATTAATTGAATTTTAGATATTTATAACCATTTTATATTTTTTGTAAGATCTTGAATGTAATTATAAAATCAATTTTCAATTTCTACCTTATCATTGTCAGGTAAGCAAACCAATTGTCTAACAAATAAAAAATCTGCTGGCCTATGGCTTAAACGAAAAACTACAAATCCCGAAAAAGAAAACCATGGCAATAGCTGTGGTTTTTTCAGTTTAAAGCGTTTACAGATTTCTAAATTGCATTTGAATGATCTTATTTTTCATTTAAAAGTTCTGAATACTTAGGATCTAATTTTTTGTCATTAAGGATTATTGAATAATCTACAATGCTGGAAATTACCTGTGTATAAATTTCGATAAGCTCATTCATAGTTCATTAGCGAAAATATACCTCTTTACGTAAAGTCATCCATAAAAGGAAGCTTGTTTCGTATTAAATTTGTAGAATAGTTTCGAGCATAATTATGACCAAGTTTTCTCACTTACACGTACATACCCAATTCTCACTTCTTGATGGTGCGGCAGATATTTCATCGCTTTATAAAAAGGCAATTAAAGATAATATGCCAGCACTTGCTATTACCGACCATGGGAATATGTTCGGGGCTTTTAAATTTGTTGCAGAAGCATCTAAACATAACACCAAAGAAAATCCTAATACTATTAAGCCGATTGTTGGCTGTGAATTTTACCTTGTTGAAAATCGTCATAAACGTCAATTTACTAAGGAGGATAAAGATGTTCGTTATCATCAATTGTTGCTTGCAAAAAATGCAGAAGGATACCGCAATCTTATTAAATTATGTTCATTAGGATACATTGACGGGTTGTATGGGAAATATCCTCGAATTGATAAAGAACTTATTCTTAAATATCATACTGGCTTAATAGCTACTACTTGTTGTTTGGGCGCTTCTGTGCCACGTATTATTCTTAAAAATGGAGAAGCCGCAGGTGAAGCAGAATTCAAATGGTGGTTAGATATTTTTGGAGAAGATTATTATGTAGAAGTGCAACGTCATGGAATCCCTGAACAGAACACTGTTAATGAAGTGTTACTAAAATTTGCAATCAAATACGATGTAAAAATTATTGCATCAAATGATTCGCATTATGTTGATCAACAGAATTCCAATGCTCATGATATTTTATTGTGCATCAATACTGGAGAAAAACAAAATACCCCTTCAAACAAAGAATTTTCTGATGATGATGTATTAATTCGTGGAAAACGTTTTGCTTTTTTTAATGATCAATTTTATTTCAAAACTACAGAAGAAATGTCGATTTTGTTTAGCGATATTCCACAAGCTATCGATAATACAAATGAAATTGTAGGTAAGATTGAAATATTAAAACTTAAGCAAGATATTTTGCTGCCGAATTTTGTGATTCCTACTGAATTTACTTCACAAGATCAGTATCTACATCACCTAACAATGCAGGGAGCTTATAATCGATATGGTACACTTACTGCAGAAACAGAGGAACGAATAAATTTTGAACTTTTTACCATTAAAACAATGGGCTTTGCAGGTTACTTTTTAATCGTTGCTGACTTTATCAAAGCGGGTCGTGATATGGGAGTATTTATAGGTCCTGGTCGAGGTTCAGCCGCAGGATCTGCAGTAGCGTTTTGCATTGGAATTACGAATATTGATCCCTTAAAATACAATTTACTCTTCGAACGATTTTTAAATCCTGATCGTAAGAGCATGCCCGATATTGATACTGATTTTGATGATGTTGGTAGACAGAAAGTAATCGATTATGTGGTTGATAAATATGGCCGAAACCAAGTCGCACAAATTGTAACATACGGTACTATGGCTGCGAAAATGAGCATCAAAGATGTTGCTCGTGTTTTGGATTTACCACTAGCTGATTCTAACGCATTAGCGAAGCTAGTACCTGACCGACCAGGAATTGAATTAAATAGAGTTATAAAAGCACCCTTAGAAGGAGATAAGAGTTTAAAGGAAAGGGAAAATCTTAATAGTGATGATCTTGAGCTTGTAAAAAAACTTCGAGAGATTGCTGGTAATGATGATCTTAAAGGTAGAGTGATAAAGGAGGCATTGATTCTGGAAGGTTCTGTAAGAAATACTGGAATTCATGCAGCTGGAATTATCATTGCGCCAATGGATTTAACTGATTTAATTCCTGTTTATACTTCTAAAGAATCTGAATTATTAATCACGCAGTTTGATGGTAAAGTGATTGAAGATGCTGGTGTAATAAAGATGGACTTTTTAGGATTGAAAACTTTAACGATTATTCGCGATGCATTACAATTGATCAAAGAAAATCATGGTGTTGCAATTGATATCGATACGATTCCTTTGGATGATGAAAAAACTTTGGGAATCTATCAACGTGGTGAAACCAATGGTACTTTTCAATTTGAATCAGTAGGAATGCAGAAGTATTTAAAAGATCTCAAACCTGATAAATTCGAAGATTTGATTGCAATGAATGCATTATTTCGTCCAGGACCATTAGCATACATTCCGAATTTTATTAATCGTAAAAATGGTCGTGAAGCTGTTAGTTATGACCTCGATGCAATGAAAGAATTCCTTGAGGAAACTTATGGAATTACTGTTTATCAAGAGCAAGTAATGTTGCTCTCGCAGAAGCTTGCAAATTTCACAAAAGGAGAAGCAGATACCTTGCGAAAAGCAATGGGTAAAAAGCAAAAGGAGATCCTTGATAAGATGAAAAGTAAATTCATGGATGGTTGTGCGCTTAACGGGCATGAACAAAAAATCTGTGAAAAAATTTGGACCGATTGGGAAGCGTTTGCATCGTATGCCTTTAACAAATCACATTCTACATGTTACGCATTTGTTGCATTTCAAACAGGTTATTTAAAGGCACATTATCCTGCAGAATATATGGCATCAGTGTTAACACATAACTTAAGTAACATTGAAAAAATTACTTTCTTTATGGAAGAATGCAGACGAATGGGAATCCCTGTTTTAGGTCCAGAAGTAAATGAATCGTTATATAATTTCTCTGTAAATAAAAAAGGACAAATACGTTTTGGTTTAGGAGCTGTTAAAGGAGTAGGCGAAGCAGCTGTTGAATCAGTAATTGCAGAGCGAAATATTAATGGATCATTCAATTCAATTTTTGATGTAACGAAACGCGTTTCTGGAAAAGCAATGAATAAGCGTTGCTTAGAAAGTTTGGCGCAAGCAGGAGCATTTGATGGGTTTCCAAATACACATCGAGCTCAATATTTTGTTGGTGATGCTCGTGATGCTACATCTGGTGTTGAACGCGCAATACGTTTTGGAAATAACATGGCATCGCAAGCAGGAAATATGCAGGCAAATTTATTTGGCGATACTTCTGTTGAAGATGTGATGACACCTATACTTGCTAATTGTGCAGAATGGAGTAAACTAGAAGCATTAAGAAAGGAGAAAGAAGTGGTAGGTTTTTATATCTCTGGTCATCCACTTGATGATTTCAAATACGAAATCAAACAATTTTGTTCGCATACCATTCAGGATCTTTTACAACCTGAACTACATAAAAACCGTGACGTTTCTTTCGCAGGGATTATCACCGAAATAAATCATCGTATTAGTAAAACTGGAAAGCCATTCGGTAGCTTTACAATTGAAGATTTCGCCGGTTCAATGCAATTGACATTGTTTGGAGAAGATTATGGAAAAATGAAACAATTTTTAGAGCCCGAAACGTTAATATATGTTAGAGCAAAGATTCAAACACGATTCGGACAACCAGACGCATGGGAAGTGCGTCCGTCTGTTGTACAATTTCTTTCTGATGCTTCCGAAAAGTTATCAAAACAATTAAATGTTAAAATGCGATTGTGGGATGTTAATCCTTCTTCGATTTCTCAATTAGAAGAACTCTTCTTAAGCCATAAAGGATCAACCCCTGTCAAGTTAAATATCGTGGATGTGGAACGAAATTGGAGTATTCCATTCATAAGTAAATCACATAAAATAAAAATTAATCGTAATTTAATAGAAGAACTCGAAAATGTTACAAATGGCGAAGTATCAATTAGTTAATTTTCAAAGAACCTCGAAAATTGAAAAGATTGAAAAGGTAAAATCTTGATATTCAAGGGTAAAATATTTACATTTATTTTTACAAACGGCTTAATAGTTGTACATACAACAATTCATTTAAAAACTATTTATATCTTTAAACTATGGCACTTGAATTAACAGATCAAAACTTCGATGAACTGGTTTTGAAATCAGATAAACCAGTATTAGTAGACTTCTGGGCTGAATGGTGTGGACCATGTAGAATGGTTGGACCTTTCGTAGAAGAATTAGCAAAAGAGTACGATGGCAGAGCTGTTATCGGAAAAGTAAACGTTGATACTAATCCAAATATCTCTATGCAGTTTGGTATTCGGAATATTCCTGCTCTATTATTCTTTAAAAATGGACAGGTAGTAGACAAGCAAATAGGAGCAGCTCCAAAATCGGAACTTGCTAAAAAGCTTGAAGCACAATTTTAAATTACTAGTAAAGTAATATAATTTTTGTTAATGGTTAATGGTTAATGGGTGATCGTTTGCCGGTTTGTTTTCATCTTCCGATTTAGTTCGAAGAAGAAAATAAACCGGCAACGATTTTTATATACGTTTTGTGTTATTGACCATAACGTTTATCTTTTTTTTACGTTAAATAGTATCATAAATTCAAGAATCAATGTCAATAAATCCGCAGGAATTTCAGCAAGTTAGTCATCTTGAAATATTAGCAAAACAAGTTGTTGAAGGTTTTATTACAGGACTTCATAAAAGTCCATTTCATGGATTTTCTGTAGAGTTTGCAGAACATCGTATCTACAATACTGGTGAGTCAACACGTCATATCGACTGGAAATTATTCGGAAGAACAGATAAGCTTTTCACCAAACGTTACGAGGAAGAAACAAATCTTCGTTGCCAAATCATCATTGATAATTCTTCGTCAATGCATTTTCCAGAGAAGGATAAAAAGCATCCAGAATTATTAAATAAAATTACCTTTTCAGCTTATTGCGCAGCAGCGATTATGCAGATGTTGAAAATGCAACGTGATGCAGTAGGATTAAGCATTTTCTCTGATAAGGTGGAGATAAGTACACCATCTCGTTCAAGTTCTATCCATCATAAATTACTAATACATAAACTTGAAGAAGCAATTAGTTCTGGCGAAATCGTAAAGCAAAAAAATACTGCTGCTGCTGAAGCATTGCATCAAATAGCAGAAAGTATTCACAAGCGTTCATTAGTGATTATTTTTAGTGATATGTTTGAAAATAAAAAAGATGCGAAAGAATTATTTTCAGCGATGCAACATTTACGATACAACAAGCACGAAGTGATTTTATTTCATGTTACGGATAAGCGTTTAGAGTTAGAGTTCGGTTATGAAAATCGTCCATATCAATTTATTGATGTAGAGAGTGGTCAGGAGATAAAAGTGCACGCTGGTCAGGTAAGAGAATCCTATTTGAATGCAATGGAAGAATTCCGAAAGGAGTTAACACTTAAATGTGCTCAATACAGAATTGATTTTATTGAAGCAGATATTCATAAAGGTTATAAACAAGTGCTATTGCCATATCTTTTAAAACGCGAAAAAATGGCTTAATATCCAGCATTTACAACAACTAATTTTTTAGTGACACGTTGATCTGCATTTTGAATGCAAACTTGATATTGTCCTGATGAAACATTAATTTTAAAGGAATTAAATTGAATTATTGTTTCAATATGTACTGATTTTTTAAAAATAAATTTACCATTTATATCTATAAGAGTTATTCGATAATCACCCAATATATTCGTTACCCAATTTATATTTAGCATTCCATTTTCAAAAACTAAGGAAGTAATTTTTAGATCATTAGTTGGATTAATTTCATTCAAAACTGTTGCTGTTGAATTCGTATCTAATCCACAAATTGTGTAAGGTATTCCTTGCAAAAATCGTTTTGCAGCAGGATTTTGATTCGTTGATTGAAGAGTAGGAATACCTATCGAAGGCCAGCTAAGAGGAGGTTTCCAAAAGCTGGGTTTTGCTATTAAATAGAATGAAGAATCAAGTAATATAGAAGTACCCGATGGAACAACAGCGCCTCTAACGCGATTGGATTGTTGATACTGATTTACTCCATAAATTATATAATTTCCAAGAAGAAACCCTGTATTAGGAATATCATTCCCTATCATTATCTGTTGATCACTTTGTATCGTTCCAGAACTCATGATAAGACCATATAATTCAATCCTGTTTCTGAAAAACATGTTGTCAGGACCATTCGGTCCGAAAGCTTGATCGATGCTCAAATTCTGGCAAATATTCCCTTCAAATAAATTTGCAAATGGATAATGACCATGCAAACAAATATCAGCACCTGCGTTTGTTGGAAATTCCGTTCGAGTTGGTGTTGTAGAATAATTATAGCTAAAAACATTTCCGTTCGCACCTTGTTTCACCATCATCGAATGACGTAATTTTTGAAAAATGTTATTTTCAATTAATGAAGTACAAGTATGAACTGCCATAATCACTCCATAACCTCTGGTATTATTTCCATCGAAGGTATAAGCCTCATGGAAATAGCACTGACTAATTTCAAGATGGGCACTAGCTTCAGCCCAACAATGTGCACCGATGCTCTTAAAACTTTCAACACCACGAACTCTGCAGTTATATGCGTTGTAAAAATAAATGCCATAATTGATACTCGGAGCCAAACTGTCAACACGCGTAAAATGTAAACATTCAATACTACTATTTTCAAGACAAACCAATGAACGCACTTCAGGTTGTAATGCAGGATCAAAATCAATTCGAAGTGATTCATGTATAAAAATTGTATCAGAATGAATCGAATCAATTGTACTTATGTGACCGATGGAATATACCGCCCAAGAAGCAGGATTAGTATCCCAACTACCATTTTGTTCACGTATTTCAACCCTACTTCCAACTGCAAAAATCGAGCTTGCTCCAGCAACAACAATACTATTAGAGCCCTTATTTATTCCACTAATAATTGGAAAAAATGAAGAAGAACCAGTCCCTATAAAGTTAAAGCAATTTGCAACGGAGCCACCCAAATCAAATACAAAATGTGTTGAATCAGCTCCACTGCCTTGTAAAGTACAATTAGAAGGCAAATTAATTCCCGAGCTAAAGTTATAGTTTCCAGAAGGAAATAAGATCACTAACCCATTTGTTGGAAAGGAACTAAAAATAGCCTGAAGTGAAGGGTAATCATTTAAACCATCATTTGGTATTGCCCCCACTGTTGTAATATCAATGACTGTTGTGGGAGGGCTATAAGAATTATCTAAACCTGCTTTTACCCAGTCAGATTTAAGGATGTTAGGAATTTGTGCATTGAGGTTAATACTGTAATTTATTAGTAGAAATAGAAAATAAAATTTAGATCTAATCATTAACAAATGTAATAAAGATCTTATTATCAGCTATTAGAAGATGAATTCTCTATTTTTCAACTTATAATGCATTTTTTATTTTGCTGTTTGGAGCGTATATTTTTTCATTATATTTGCACCCTCGTAATGGAGAATATACCGTTGTGAAAACGGTTCGGTAGTTCAGCTGGTTAGAATATCCCGTTTACGGGAGTGTCGCTTGAGGATTGCTAGAAAAAAAGACATTACGAGTAAATTTATACCGTTGTGATAACGGTTCGGTAGTTCAGCTGGTTAGAATACATGCCTGTCACGCATGGGGTCGCGGGTTCGAGTCCCGTCCGGACCGCAAGGTCAAAGTTAAAGTTCATCAGAAATGATGGACTTTTTTTGTTTTTAATATTTCACATTTATTTCAAGTTATTTTAGATTGGAATATTTCTTTAAATCAAATTAAATCTTTTTTTTCAATATCAATTTTCATAAATGCCATACGTACTAATACTGATACCAAAATACTACTAAAAGGGTATGGCGCTGCTTTGCAAATCGTCGGAACTTTGAAGGAGTGAATTCTAACTTCATTCTTGGTAAAAGAATTTTATTAAATAGATGAAAATTA
Source organism: Bacteroidia bacterium (assembly GCA_038206385.1). GTDB lineage: Bacteria > Bacteroidota > Bacteroidia > AKYH767-A > OLB10 > JANXSD01. Next base: position 51,503 of record JBBRAW010000012.1, read on the forward strand.
TTGTCAAACTTTAAATTGTAATGAATTTCATTTTACAAATGAATTGTTTAAATGAGTTCTCTCGAGTGAATACTTAGTATCCAAATAAATAGTGTAAATAATAAAAAACATATATATGAATCGTTCTCTACAAATTCGCTTATTCGCAATCTGCTTCTTATTAATAGGAAAACTGAATGCAACTGATTTAATTGTTTCATCGGGAGGAGCTGGTGGTGCATATCCAACAATTAATGCTGCCGTCTCAGCTGCAAATTCTGGAGATCGAATAATCGTATATCCAATATCAACAGGTGCAGCATATTCAGAAGGAACAATTACTCTTACAAAAAGTATTCAAATACTTTCTGCTAATGAAGGAGCATATTTTACT
>JBBRAW010000013.1:0-51309 GCA_038206385.1 Bacteroidia bacterium
TGCACCTCTGCAGAGCCTATTTCCGCTTTCGCCAGTAATGCAAAATTATAAATTGTAAACGGTATTCAGGATTAAAATAAATCTGTAAACTTGTAGCAGGATTTTTAACTAAAATGTGTAAACTTTTTTCAGGACGAGACAAACATACAGACCATATTTCAAACGGGACAGCTAGTAATCCGACACTCAAGCCGACCCGATGTTTTTTATTTTTTTTCCCACCGCACTTTTTTAAAAACAATTTTAACTAGCCGCACAAGTGGCACAACTTGTCCCAGCTCTTCGGGATTTGCTTTTGCCCCGACACACAAAAGCCAAACCTTCGGCAAAACCAAAAGAGCTAAATTTTGCCACCGCACCAAATACAGTTTAGCAGTATAAAATCGTACTTTAGCGGGGTTATTTCGACAATTTATCAATGATTAATAAAGAAACAGCATATAAGAAAATATCAGAACTTGTTGAAAGGTTTGAGGAGCAATATACTTCGTATAAAAAATTGGAGTATAACGAGACTTTGACGCGTAGAGATTTCATCGACCCCTTTTTCAAAGCATTGGGTTGGGACATTGACAACGAACAAGGGTATGCAGAGGCTTACAGAGAAGTAATTCACGAAGACAGAATCAAAGTTGGCGGAGCGACCAAAGCTCCCGATTATTCTTTTCGTGTTGGTGGTGGTAAACGGCTTTTCTTTGTTGAGGCTAAGAAACCAAGTGTTGTAATAAAAGACGACATACTTCCTGCATACCAAGTTAGACGTTACGGTTGGAGTGCAAAACTTTCAATCAGCATAATCACCGACTTTGAAGAATTTGCAATTTACGACTGCACAAAAAAACCAATCCCCACCGACAAAGCATCAGTTGCAAGAGTAAAGTATATCACGTTTCGTGAATATTTAAAAGAGTTCGATTTTATTTGGGATACATTTTCAAAAGAACGTGTTCTACAAGGCAGTTTCGACAAATTTATACTCAGCACAGCCAACAAAAAAGGAACGGCAACGGTTGATAAAGAATTTTTGCAATCGCTTGACAGTTGGAGAACTTACCTTGCAACCTCAATCAGTTGGAATAATAAAGACCTTGATGAAGACGAAATAAATTTCGTTGTTCAGCAGACTATTGACAGAATTATTTTTCTAAGAATCGCAGAAGACCGAAGCGTTGAGCAATACGGAAATTTGCAGCAAGCAATTAAACAAGGAAATTTTTATCAAAATCTTTTTCATCAGTTTCAGCAAGCCGATGACAAATACAACTCAGGGTTGTTTGATTTTAAGAAAGATAAAATCAGCAAATCACTTTCTATTGACAACAAGGTTTTAAAAACCATAATAAATGAATTGTATTATCCAGAAAGCCCTTACGAGTTTTCGGTTTTATCAGTAGAGATCTTAGGAAGTGCATACGAACAATTTTTAGGTAAAGTAATTCGTATTGACAAGGCACATCGTGCCTACATTGAAGAAAAACCCGAAGTAAGAAAAGCAGGAGGTGTTTATTACACACCTCAATATGTGGTTGATTACATTGTTCAAAATACTGTAGGCAAATTAATTAACGGAAAGACACCAAAGGAAATAAGCAATATAAAAATAGTTGACCCTGCCTGCGGCAGTGGAAGCTTTCTTATCGGTGCTTATCAGTATTTGCTGGATTGGCATAAAAATTATTATAGCGACAACGGCAAACCGAGTAAAGTTAAAAAGGATAATCCATTAACTCCCGAAGGAAATCTAACAACAGGTGAGAAAAAAAGAATTTTGCTCAACAATATTTTTGGAGTTGACATTGATGTGAATGCAGTTGAAGTAACAAAACTTTCTTTGTTGCTTAAATGTATGGAAGGCGAAACACAGGCTTCAATTTCGCACCAACTAAAAATGTTTAATGAAAGGGTTTTGCCAACGCTGGATAGTAATATTAAAGATGGAAACAGTTTAGTTGAAACAAATTTTTATGATGGTCAACTTGATTTTGAACCTCAACTAGAAAAACGAGTTAAACCTTTTAGTTGGAAGAATAAATTTGAAGATATTTTTAAGCAAGGAGGCTTTGATGTTGTTATTGGTAATCCGCCATATGTAGGAAGAAGCACTTCGTTTGAGGAATTAGAAAAAGAATATGTCAAAACTAATTTCACAACATCCGAAGGAAAATATGAGCTCTATCAGCTCTTCATTGAAAAAAGTACAAAGATTGTAAAACCAAAAGGAGCATTTATTTCTTTAATAACTCCACAAACTTGGCTATCAATAATTCAAGCAACCAAATTGAGGAAATATCTTTTATCAAATTTTGCTTTTGACGAAATAGTGTTTCTTGGAAAAGATGTCTTTCATGCAGCCGTTGATACAATAATTTTTCTGCTGAAAACTGGTAAAGTAACAACCCAAATAAATTTCATTGAAGGCAATACACTCATTGAAAATAAAACTCTATCTAATGATAAAGTAATAGGAATTGAAAGCATTTCAAAAACTGATTTTATCATTCCAATTACACTAGACAATACTTCATCAGCACTTATTACAAAACTTGGTAAAGATTGTGTTTCACTTGACAATATAGGCAATTGGAGTGATGGCGTAAAAATTGTTGGCAAGGCAAAAGATTTTCCGTTTCAAAAAACTAAAGTTGATGAATCATTTTTTCCAATGTATTCGGGAGGCGACATACAGAGATATAAATTAAGTTGGAGTGGTTTATATTGTTGTAGGGACAAACAAAAAATAATTAAGCACAATGCAACGGACATAAGGTTAAGAGATGAAGATGTTTTTAATAAACCGAAAATTATAATAAGGAAAACAGGAAATAAAATCATCGCAAGCATTGATGAAAAGAAATACTACTACGAACAAAGTTTGTTTAGTTTCTCCTTAAACAACGACTCAATTGATTTAAAATTTATACTTGCAATTTTAAATTCCAGAGTCGGGAATTATTTGCTGAAAGGAAATTCATTTTCTAAAAAAGATACTTTCCCACAAATACGATTACATTGGTTGAAAGAGTTTCCTATCAAATTAGTTTCAGAAAATTCACTTAAAAATAAAATTATTGAATTGGTTGAATCAATACAGAATTTGAAGAAGGAAATTGACAAGGAGAAGTTACAAACGAAAATTGAGCAGATAAAATCAAAGACCGATTATCTTGAAGAAAAAGTTAATGAAGCAATTTACAAACTTTACAACTTGACAGAAGATGAAATAAAAATTGTGGAGGGATAAAAAATAAATACAAAATCAAATTATGGAGATATTCTTTTACAAGGGCAAAGAAAATATACTTGAATCTAAAAAGGATCAAGTGAAAGTTGATAACACAGAATCGGACTTGAAGAAAATTCAAGATTCATTTTTAAAAGTGCTTGACAACAAAAATCTGTCGTTTCTATTAGGCAGTGGTTGTTCTTCTTTCAAAATAGAGAATGAGAATTTCAAAGAAGTTGGAATTCCTGTGATGGCTCCATTAGCCAAGGAGTTTTACAATGACGGGAATTTCACGGAAGAAAAGGAATGGCTTAAAACAAGTTTGCAAATAGATCTAGCAGATTCCGTTTTTGCGACTAATCTTGAAGTATTTCTCTCAACTTTACATAGCCTATCCTTTTATCATTCTAAAAAAACTAAACCAACTATTGAGGCTGAAACATCAGTCATATCTCCAGGAACAACGGAAGAACCCATAGCCTTTAAAGAATTAGAGGATTCCGAAAAAATAAAATCCATAATTCTTAAAGCAAGAAATTTCTTGTTACAGAAATGCCTAAATGAAGAAAATATTAAACTTGAAAGTGGTAAACCAAGTATTGATTTACCATTGATTGAGCTTTATAAACAATTCTACAGAAAACTATTGTCGAGGAATTCAACTTTGCCAAGACTAAATATTTTTACAACAAACTATGACCTGTATTCTGAACGTTCTATGGACTTATTGGGAATACATTACGTTAACGGATTTACAGGCGGTATAAGTAAGTTCTTTAATCCCGCAATCTTCAATTATGCTCTTGCAGAAAAAATGGATTTATCTCAATCTAAATGGAGTGTTATTGACAATTTCTTTTACTTGTACAAAATCCACGGTTCTGTTAATTGGATTGAAGCAGAGGGAGAAAATAAGTTATTCAAGGTAAAAGAAATCCAAGAACCTACATTGGAGCAATTGAAAGATGAAGCAACGATTATGATTCATCCTACTCCATTAAAATATAATGCAAGTCTCGGTAGCCCATATTCTGATTTATTCAGAGAGTATCAAAAAAAACTAATGCAATATAATAACATCCTTGTTACTATCGGTTATAGTTTCAGCGATGAACATATAAACAACCTAATCTTTCAAGCATTTACAATTCCCTCCTTTAGATTGATAGTAATAGGTGAACCAACAGAAACCAACGCTATTGGCAAACTAAGAGAATTGCACGATTCAAGAATTTGGATTATTGGCGAAAAGTGGCCAACAGGTGAAACTGATTATGTTCCGTTACACTTTTTTAAACGATTCGTGGAAGAAATTATGCCAGACTTAACTGCCGAAGATTTAGATAAAAAAATGGATACAACAATCCAAAACCTTAAAGATTTATTGAAATGACAAAGGAAGATAAACAAAGGGTTATTGGAAAAGTTGTAGCAATAAACTCCGACCGCTTTTCAGTTGAATTATTAAGTGGACTTGAAAACTTTAATGTAAGCGGCTTTGACGATATTCATTATTTTGCTCAATTGAATAGTTATGTAATTGTTCCTTATCAAAATTATTATATCGTAGCCGAAGTGTCGGGCGTTCGGGAAAAAGACTTAAATGTTCCGTTTTCAAATCCAACAGACCAAATATTAAGCAAGGTGCAAGCGGGAAATTTTTTGGAGGTGTTACCCATTGGTACAATAAAAACAGCCAAAGATGAAGTTGTGAATTTTGAGTTCGGTGTTAGTGTTTACCCAACACTTTATTCAGATGTATTATATATCAAAGAGAATGAATTAGATACAATTTTTAAAACTAATATAGTTAAAGTAAAGGCTTGTAAAGACAATAATCCCGAGTGCAAAAAAAATGATTGTCCTTGCAAATACAGATATACTTCTTTGCCAATAGGAAAGTCAACTATTTTTCCCGATTACGAAGTAAAGTTGGATATTGATAAATTTTTCGGAAGTCATTCTGCAATACTTGGTAATACAGGTAGTGGTAAATCTTGCACCATAGCATCAATGATCCAAACACTTTATAAACTTGATGAATATAGTGCAAATGGTAGTACATTCATATTTTTTGATGTAAATGGAGAATATCGACAAGCATTTGAAAAACTCAATGAACATAATAACACCATTGAAGTAAAAAACTTTACAATTGATGAAATCGCAGAAGAAGATAAGCAAACACTTAATAAATTCATACTCCCTCATTGGTTTCTTAACATTGATGAGTGGGCATTATTGCTAAAAGCCAGTGATAAATCTCAACTGCCATTATTGAGAAATGCACTTGGATTTACTCAAAATTTAACCGAAGAAACTCTTTATCACATTTATGCTTGTAGCATAATGTACGTTTTTGACCATTGGGAAAGTCCGGTAGCAAAAAGACAAAAAATAGTATCATTAATTCAGACCGCAAAATTTCCATCTGACAAAGAAGTTAATTTCTCTACTTACAATGCTCAATATGGTAGCTTTTCAGATAGACAAGGAGACCCAAATGCAGGTACTAAGGAAGAAGCATTTAAAACATCTGTAAGGTTCTTTATCAAAGAAGATTTAGCAATTGACCCGAAGTATAATTCTGAGAAATTTGAATTTAGTAAACTTGGACTTGCAATTGAAAATGCCCTTTTGTATGAAGAATATCACGGTAATAAACACATACGAGACTATTGTTCCTCAATGATAACTCGATTTAAAAGTATTAAGGAACGAGACGACTTTAGCTTTCTTACTAAAAATAATTCTGACATAGACCAAAAATCGTACTTAGACCAATTTTTAGGCATAAACACAACTTTAAAAAAATCGCAAGTAATAATTATCGACTTAAACTCTGCCAATGACGAAATGGTAGAAGTAATTTCCTGTGTTTTATCAAGAATGATTTTCGAAAAACTAAGAACTGCTAAGGAACGAAATAAATTCCCTGTTAATTTAGTCTTGGAAGAAGCCCATAGATATATTTCAAATGATTCAGGTAAAGTATTTGGTGACGCCAATAAAATTTTTGAACGCATTGCTAAAGAGGGAAGAAAATACGGAATGTTTTTACTTGTTTCATCTCAAAGACCGAGTGAACTTTCAAAAACGGTTTTATCTCAATGCAGTAATTTTATTGTACACAGAATCCAAAACCCAGAGGACTTATCTCATATAAGACAAATTACTCCTCATATTTCGGAGACAATTTTACGAAGAATGCCTTCTATACCTACTCAACACGCTTTAATATTTGGACACGCTGTTAACTTACCGACAACTTTTAAAGTAAATGAAGCTGACCCAAAACCGAAAAGTGACAATAATGAAATAAGTAAAAATTGGTTTAAAGAAAAAGATTTTAAAATTGAAATATAGACAGCCAACGCATTTTGCAAGCACATTTAAAAACCGCACAGGCAACCGCACAGACCAAAGTTTTTAAAAGAGCTTGCAAAGCCGACCCAAAAGAAGAATTGAATTAAAAAAAATTTCCAACGCTTTAAAAAAACATATAACGCATCGCACAGCCGGCATTCAATGATGCGATAATTTTATAATTCATGTAACTACATCATCCTAATTTTATCATCAATTGAATTGTTTATATTTGATTTTATAATGGAGTTGATTCGCAATTGGCGTTAGGCATACTTATTCCTAAAAAAAACTAAATTCAAATAACTAATATAAAAACCTTAAAATTAGTAAAACGTCAATCAAAGGATAGAAGTAGTAATTTCTATTAAAATACACAATATGAAAACTAAATATTCATTTCAAACATTCATAGCTATTCTTTTTTATTCAATATTTGCGACTTCTTGTAATAGTAAAAATAATTATTCAGAAGAAAAAATTTCCCAAAACATAAATTTAACTGTAAAGATTGGCTCTCAAATTTGGGTTACCCAAAATTTAGACATAACTACTTTTAGCAATGGTGATAATATACCAGAAGCAAAAACAGTAGAAGAATGGAGAAAAGCTGAAAAGGAAAAAAAGCCTGCTTGGTGTAATTATAATAATGATTCTGAAAACGGAAAGAAATACGGAAAACTATACAACTGGTATGCGGTAAGTGATGCTCGTGGTCTAGCTCCAAAAGGTTATCATGTGCCAAGTTCATTAGAATGGGAAAGTTTAGTATCTAATCTAGGTGGTAATAAAACGGCAGGGAAAAAACTCAAAGGTAAAAACGATTGGTTGGAAGGAGGTAATGGCACGAATGAATCTGGTTTTTTGGGTGTTCCAGGAGGTGCACGTTATGATTTTGGCAGTTTTAATGATATTGGCTACAGTGCGATTTGGTGGACAGCAACCCAACAAGAGATCACTATTGGTTTGAATGGTCTCGTGTGGTATGGCGATAACTTTGTAAACACCGATAACACTAATGGTCCAGGTGCAGGTTTATCAGTTCGTTGCTTAAAGGATTAGAATAAAAATTACAAGACAAATTCTAGAACTGCGCCCAATACTTGCAGCCATTACCAAACCTCATTTTTAAAAATCAATTAATTTTAGGTTTATTATGGCATTATTAAATCCTCTTGCAGGATAATAGTTTTTTAGTGATGATGGAACAAAAATTTAGTATTTCTAAAGTGATGTAATAGTTTTATAAAAGTAGCTTAGTAAAGGAGTTATTAATGGTTGTTCGATATTTTATCATCAATTGAATTGTTTATATTTGATGTAAGACTTAGTTTATTTCACAACTGGCATTATGCTTAAGCAAAATTATATTGCATGAAAAATTTCGAATCAGATAAACAATTAAAAGGACAACCAATGAACAATAGACGCAGGGTTCCTCGCATTTTCTTCGTTCTTACTTTCTTTGGGGTCATGAACCTTTTAGCCATGCTAAGTAACCCCGCTGTGGCAAACATTCGAGTGGTAGATGTTGTGCGCCTCATCGGAACAGGTATGTGTTTTGGTGCTGCAATCATTTCTTTTGTGGCATACTTTCGAGACTCGAAATAATAGACAAATTTGAGCCGACAACTGGAATTAGCAAAGACAACTAAACTGTTTATGTGTCATCTCAAAACAGGGGGACCCTTAGTACAACTTCGTTTAGAAATCAAATGAAAAAATTATTAAAATTTATTTTCTTTATAACAGTAGTTATTTCACAAAACTGTTTTGCGCAGCCAACGCCGTTTGATGGAACTTTACTTTTTAACTTAAACGATGATGTAGATTCTTACAAAACGATTACGCCCGCTGAAATGGAAACTAAAAATATTCGGTTTTTATCGTACTATAAAAATAGCACACTTAAATATGATACACTTAATAAAGCATTTTCATTTACAACAACTGGTGAGGAAAGAAAATTGTTTGCAATAGTTTACAAAGGTGATACTATTATAATTGATTATCCATCTATAAAGTCAGCGAATTCTGTATTTATCAAAACTCCGATTCCTTTAAAAGGAAAAAGTTTTTCTTTTTACAATGAATATACTTATGACGCTATGTTCAGTAATTATAGAGGTAAAGTGTACGCAATATTTAATATGTGCGACGGCTGTTTTGTTTCGAGGCAATATGAAATGCCATTGAAAACGAAAAAATTGATTAGAATGAAATATCTTACGAATATTGTTAAACTTAACAAATGAAATTCACTTTATTTTTAATTGCTATTTTTATTCAAACATCGGCTTGGTGTCAGAATAATATTCTTGAATTTTCTCCATTAAAATTAATTGATACTATTTCAGATGCTGATATAAATACTTTAATCAAAGCAGATAGTCTTGAAAATAGTAATTATTTTTTTACGGAAAATTATAAAGAAGATGCTGGATTATTTTTCTTTAGAAAAGGAAAGGCAAATTGGACAATCTACGATTTTGAATTATACTTGCTTTGTGGACGAAATACTATTGTCAACGACATTAAACAAGAAAATAAACAATATGTAAGTGTTCAAACACACAGTACTCCTTCAGGAATATGCGAAAGTAATTACGGGAGAATACTATTGATTGATATTTCACGGAATGAATTTAGTGACTTTTATAATTTTGCTCAAAACAAGTGTTATGAGGTGAATGGACAAGTTTCTATTTCAGAATGTAAAGTAGAATTCATGCTAATAAATAATTTATTGAAAATTACAACTACAAATAATGGATTAAGCGATTGTTTGGAAACTGGAACTTACCAATACAGTACTAGCAAATTTGTAAAAAGTAAATAGATAATGCCCAATTCAATTATGCCATGTGTGACAATTATCATTTCTTTTCTTGATGACGTGGAAATTTAGATCAATACCGTTGATAAGAACTAACGAATTATTATATTTTCATGAATTGATAAAAATTAATCCAGATACAAGAAATATTTATTTGTTAGGTAATTATTTCGGTGGATGTGATAGAGGATTTTCTTTAATTTGGGGCCAAACAAATACCTGTCTTAAATGAAATCAATTTTCTTTCTAATCATTATTTTGTTTTCGACAAGCTGTAATAGCAATCAACATAACTTGCATGAAACTAAAAAGGTTGTCAGTTCAAAAATTGTTGGAGGCGAAAATGAAGTTCCAGCTAAGAAAGAAATATTTAGAAAGGATACTTTAATAACTCAAAGCAAAACTTTTAGCATAAATGACATGGAGTGTTATTGGAATTTTGAAAGTATCATCGATCAACAACAATCTGGTTTTGGAAATTTTACTATGTCACTAGTTGATCAAAAATCAAATATGATAATATTAACCGATAGCGATTATACCAATCAAAATGAAGTTGACACTATAGATTCTAGACTCGATAGATTTAAAGATATAAACTTTGATGGGTACAAAGATTTTAGCACACAAAGCCGCGAGAAATCAGGAACGGGTAATGATTTTTATAACGTTTATCTCTATGACAAAAAGCTAAAAAGTTTTAACTATTCTGAGGAGTTTTCAAATACAAATCTTGAAATTGATTCAATAAATAAAACAATTACTAGCAGTGGAAATTCAGGAGTTGGTTTACATGATTATACTATCAAGCATTTGGATAATAAATCGAATGTTAAATTCATTGAGAATACTCGAGAAGAAGTAATTCAACTTAACGATAGACAATACCTAGTTAGAACAGTAAAAAGAATTCAAAACAATAAAATTATCAAAACGAAAGTTGACACCACTCTTTTTGATGGATATTAAATTGAAGCTTTTTAAATAATATTGTTAAGAGAAAAAACGTAATTGTTACAGCCTTATCCTCTTGCTCTATTTAAAAAATCGAGCAACGGTTTCATTGCTTTGTATGCTGTTGCGCATGTTTTCACAAAATCTTTCGATAAAACTTCAGCATCAGTTATTTCATGTAAAGCAACGAAGCTTGTATATTTTAAAAGTTCGATATCGGGATGTGAGGGATCAACACCTTTAGGAGCTTTTTTTAATTTGTTATCTTCTAATTCATTAAACCACTTTTTGAAAGTGCGGTTGTTAATAATGGCTTTAAACTCATCGGTATTGTATTCCACCTCCTGACGAAGTAATTTAAGAACTGGTGCCTCAGGCATCCAAAATCCACCTGCAATCATATTTCCCATGCCAACTTTACTTGGATCTATCTGGATATATAATCCACATGTTCCTGATTTTTTTCCGCCCGCTTTTATGGATGCCGAGAAATTACATTTGTAAGGATCTTTATTTTTACTGAATCGCACGTCTCTGTAAATCCTAAAAACACAATCCTTAGGTTCCAATCCCGCGAGAGCGGGATCAATTTTTATTAATACTATTAAAAGCTCATTTAGAAAGTGGTTGAAATCTTCTTTTGCTCTCTCAAAACGATCTCGATTTTTATCAAACCACATTCGGTCGTTGTTTTTGCGAAGGTCTTTAAGGAATTTAATAGTGGATGGCTGGATCATGCTACAAAAATATTAGGTTTGTAATGATATTTGTAAACAGGTCAAAAGTTAGAATGTTAACAAAATAATTTGTGAAAAAATATTTGTTTAATAAGTCGGAATCTTTTTTACATTTGTAATACGCAGAAACAAACAGAGAATAATTTCCATAATTTAGCAAAGTAATACCAGCAAAATAGACCTAACCAACATATTCTTGCCATCGCACCAATGAAAACTTCCAAGAAGACTGGAAAAGATGCCCCCTCAAAGGCAAAAAAAGGATCAGCTCCTGCGGCAAAAACCCGTAAGATGGAGCCTCTGAAATCGAAAGAGTTAAAAAATCAACGATTCGAAGATTCAGATGATGATGAGGATTCAGAAACGGAAATTATTGAAGATAATTTTAAAGATTTCGATGAATTCTTTGATGATGCTGATGAGGAAGATGATTAGTTTCCTCTATAGTATGCGCCGCCGCAATGATTTTTACTCGACCCAGTAGCACTGCAAAGTACATTAACTTTATCATTTACAAATAGCATAGCAAGGAAAGCAAACACAATTGCCTCTTTGTAATTGATGATATCATCTGATAGTTTTACCATTTGTCGATCTGTAATACTTGTTATTCGTTCTACCATAAAAGTATTGAATGCACCTCCGCCGCTGAGCAAGATTTTATCTTCTTTAGTGGTAATAGTTTTTAATAAACTATGTTGTATTGCGACGTGTTCTACACTCGTTCTAAGTAAGTCAGCAATGGTTTCATTACGCTCTTTAACGAGAGGTAAAACTTCTTTGTCAAACCACTCTTTCCCTATCGATTTTGGTCCGCTTAATTTGTAATAATCTAAGTTATTTAATTGTGATAATAACTTGGGGATGATAGTGCCGCTACGTGCAATTTTACCTTCGTCATCAAAAGGTTTATCTAGGCGATTAGCCAAATAATTCAACAACATATTTACTGGACAAATATCGAAGCCAATGCGCTTTCCATTTTTCTCGTAGGATACATTTGCAATCCCGCCAAGGTTAATGCACGCCGCATATTCAGGGAAGAGTAATCGATCGCCAATGGGAACGAGCGGGGCACCCTGTCCTCCAAGTGCGATATCTTTATTTCTGAAATCACAAATAGTATCGATACCCGTAAGAGCAGCGATTTGGGCGCCATCAGCAATTTGCAAAGTGAAATTCTTACTCGGTTGATGAAAAATAGTATGCCCATGTGATCCAATAAAAGATGGTCTAATAAGATATTGATCATTGAAATCATTGATCAATTCAGCATAATATTTACCTAGTTCAGAATGAAGTTGTGTAAGCTCTTCACCAGAGGTAAATGGAGCATTTTTTAGCTTATTTTTCCATTCATCGCTGTATGGAATTGTTGTTGCCGCATCCAGTTTAAACTGCCAGCCGTTATCGGTTTCAATAAAAGTGCAGGCTGCTAGGTCAACACCATCTAAAGAAGTTCCCGACATAAGGCCTAAAATCTGCAAAGGTTGGTTCTGATTAAGAGAAGAAATCATAGAAATGATTTTATTATTTTATTTTGTGAATGAAAAAAGGAAATTTAGCACTAGCTATCGATTGAATCAATTATTTTTGGCAATCTTAAACAAAACTTATGTTATTTCAATTAAGCGAAGAGCACCTCATGATTCAGCAAGCGGCACGTGATTTTGCACAGAATGAATTAAAGCCAGGAGTGATTGAGCGCGATGATCAACAGAAATTCCCTACCGAACAAGTTAAACGTCTTGGTGAATTAGGATTTCTTGGAATGATGGTGGATCCAAAATATGGTGGAGGAGGACTCGATACGATTTCATACGTTTTGGCTATGGAAGAGATCTCAAAGATAGATTCTTCTGTTTCGGTAATAATGTCGGTGAATAATTCACTTGTTTGTTGGGGATTAGAGAACTTCGCATCGGAGGAGCAAAAGCTGAAATACCTTGTTCCTTTAGCTAAAGGCGAAAAGATAGGCGCATTTTGTTTGTCGGAGCCCGAAGCAGGTTCTGATGCTACTTCTCAGCGTACAACAGCTATAGATATGGGTGATCATTATCTCTTAAATGGAACCAAAAACTGGATTACGAACGGCAATTCAGCTTCCACCTATTTGGTGATGGCTCAAACCGATGTTGCGAAAGGTCATAAAGGAATCAATTGTTTAATTGTGGAGAAGGGATTGCCTGGTTTCACGATTGGGCCGAAAGAAAATAAATTAGGAATTCGAGGTTCTGATACACATTCGTTGATGTTTCAAGACGTGAAAGTTCCGAAAGAGAATAGAGTTGGAGAGGATGGATTCGGATTTAAGTTCGCGATGAAAACGCTAGCTGGTGGTCGAATTGGAATTGCATCACAGGCATTGGGAATCGCTTCGGGAGCATTTGAATTGGCCTTAAAATATTCGAAAGAACGTAAAGCATTTGGAACCGAGATATGCAATCATCAAGCTATTCAATTTAAACTTGCAGATATGGCAACCGAAATCGAAGCCGCACGTTTACTGTGTTTGAAAGCAGCTTGGCAGAAAGATCAACATTTGGATTACGCACAAACGAGTTCAATGGCCAAATTATTCGCTTCTGAAGTAGCTATGAAAACAACTGTTGAAGCAGTACAGATACACGGAGGTTACGGATTCGTAAAAGATTTTCATGTAGAACGACTGATGCGTGATGCAAAAATTACTCAAATTTACGAAGGTACTTCTGAGGTTCAACGAATAGTTATATCGAGAGGCGTTCTTCAATAAAATTATGAAAAAAATCAACCAGTTTTTTCTTCTCGTAAGTCTTGCTATTGCTGTATTATTTGTTGGCTGTACCGCTCAGAAAAAATTGGTATATCTTCAAGGTGATCCATCTTTATTAAAAGATACTACATCGTTTCAAATGAAATTATATCCTGGTGATATTATTTCTGTTGAATTGTACACCATCAATCCAGATGCATTTCCTGGGTTGGGCATGTTAAACAGTCATCCTGTTACTGCAGATAACCGCTCAGCTTACGAGAAAGGATTTGTAATGGATAGAACTGGAAATGTTTCTTTGCCTTATATCGGTACAATTAATTTGGCTGGATTGTCAATTGAAGATGCACATGATACTGTTGTAAATCGTTTTCGTGCATTTATTGATGAACCAATCATCACCTTAAAAAAATTAAGCTTTAAAGTTTCAATAATAGGTGAAGTAAATCGTCCTGGATTGTATTACATTCCGAACGAACAATTAACAATTCTAGAAGCGATTGCATTAGCTGGAGATTTAACAAATTATGCTAATAGAACTGATCTAAAAATTTTTCGTAAAACACCAACAGGTTTAATTGAAATTCCAGTTGATTTCACCTCGAAAACTGCATTTACTGGAATCAGTAAATATATTTACCCTGATGATATTGTTTATGTTCCACCAACGAGAAAAAAAGCATTTACATCAATAAGTCCAGCCACACAAGTACTCACTTCGCTAATAACTACCTTAGTTTTAGTTGCTGCACTGTACGTTAGAAATAATAAGTAATGGATAATTCATTAAACAAAACTCAACAGAACGACGAGTTGAATTTAGGAAGGTTTGTTAAGGAAGTTTATAGCAAATGGTATTACTTTTTAATATCAGGAATTATTATAACGTTATTAGCAGTCGTTTATATTGAACTTACATTGCCCGTTTATCAAACCATTGGTAGTGTATTGATTGATGACAGCAAATCATCACCAAAAAATATTGAAGATTTTATCTCTACGGATATCATGGGTTCTTCGATGAGTTTGGAAACAGAAGTTGGAATTTTAAAATCACGCTCAGTAATAACCAGCACAATTGATCAATTAGAATTGAGAGTTCAATATTGGAATTCAACATCGTATCCTTATAAACCAATTTATCCGAAAGCAAAATTACCTTTTATCGTAAAGTTCGATACCATTTCACCCTATTTACAAGAAGCAGAATTTAATTTAGAAGTTTTAGACAGCAATAATTTCGAATTAACTTTAGAATATTCTGGAGATGATTTGCCAGCGTTTACGATCGACAAAAAAGCAAAATTTGGTGACCGAATAACATCTCGCTATTTTAATTTTGTAATTAATAAAAATGATACTCACGCTTTCCCGCCAAAAGGTCAAGAGTATGTTTTTAAGAAACGATCAATAAATAAACTTGCAAGTGACATGCAATTGAATCTTGATGTAGAGCCATTTGATAAGGATGCCAATATAATTACACTCACTTACAATGATGTAGTTCCTTTAAGAGCCATTGATGTATTAAATACAATTGCTAAAGTTTATATTGATTTAGATATTCAAGATAAAGCATCAGTAGCTGCACTGACATTGAAATTTGTGGATGAACAACTGACAAGCACAGGTGTTGTTTTAAGTGCTACAGAAAAGGATATGCAGAAATTTAAAGAGCAGAATAAAACTATTGATTTGAGTGAAGAGTCGAAAGTGATGTTGCAAAAGATGAATGATGTTGATATTGAAAGAGAGAAAAATAATATTGAATTAACATCATTAGGAAATCTGTATGATTATGTTGTTAAGAATGATGATCTCACAAATATGGCACCTTCTAGCTTAGGTGTTCCCGATCCATTATTAATTGAATTAATTACCAATTTTCAGAATCTTCAAGCGAAAAGAAAAAGCATTTCTTACGGTGTAAAAAAGGATGCTCCAGCTGTAAAAGTTTTGGATGAGCAAATTGCTGAAACACGTGCTTCATTGCTAGAAAATATTCGTTCTATTCGTAATAGAATGCAGGTAACAAGTAAAGCACTAGAAGCGCAATTAACACAATTTGAAAGTTCTATTAAAGGTGTTCCAGATAAAGAGCGACAATTAATTGGGTTGCAAAGAAATTTCGAAGTAAATCAAAATATTTATACTTATTTATTGCAGAAAAAAGCGGAGACAAGTATTGCTAAAGCTACTGTTATCTCCGACAATAAAGTTCTCGATGTAGCAGCATTAGCTGATGATCCGATCTCACCTAACAAAAAAATTATCGTCGTTATCATTGCGCTTTTGTCGGGAGTTATTCCAATAGGAATTATTATAGTTCAGAATATATTACGAAGCAAAGTAAAGAGTAAAGATGATATTTCTGCAACTACCACAATTCCTATGATAGGTGTTGTAGGGCATTCTAGTGACGATTCTAATTTGGCTGTGCATCACCGACCAAAATCAGCAATTGCGGAAGGATTTAGGACCATTCGAACCAACCTTCAGTTTTATGGAATGAATAGTCAGAGTAAAGTGATTATGATTACTTCATCAGTTGGTGGAGAAGGAAAATCATTCGTGACAATAAATTTGGCAACTGTTTTAGCGATGCAACAAAACAAAGTTATTGTTGTTGGTATGGACTTAAGAAAGCCGAAATTATTTCAAGATTTTAATCTTAAAAATGATATCGGTGCAAGTAATTATCTTGTAGGAAATGCGTCCATTGATCAAATTATTCGCCCTACTACAATTCCATTTTTAGATATTATTTCTGCAGGGCCTATTCCACCTAATCCCGCTGAACTATTGTCGCGTAAATCGATGCAGGTTTTAATTGAAGAGTTGAAAGGGCGATATGATTTCATTGTTATCGATACACCACCATTAGGAATTGTTTCTGATGCATTTTTATTAATGCCCGTTGCAGATATTACGTTATACATAGTACGACAAGGATTTTCGAAATTAGAATACCTTCGTTCATTGGATGATTTACACGTTGAAGGCAAAGTTAAAAATGTGAGTATCGTATTAAACGATTCTGTCTTTAGTAAAAATGCGGGTTATGGTCATAACTATGGTTATGTTAACTCAGGCTCTGGATATTATGAAGAAGACAATAATCAAAATGGAATTGCGAAAAAATTTCGACGTAAGAAAAAAGATAACACGCTCAACTAATTAGCTTTCTATTATTGTATCAAATCAAATGCTTCGATTAATTTTTCCATTTTACTTCCGCGTGACCCTTTAATTAAAAGCACTCCTTGCTGAGGTAAATTTTGTTGCAACCATTTGGAAGCTTCAAGAGAAGATTCGAAATAATTATAATTATATTTTATCGCACTTTCTTTAAAAAGATTCCCAACCAAAATAACTTTTGTTGGATGAATTGAATCGATGAGCGACGCTATTCTAGCATGTTCTGACGAAGATGTTTCACCCAGTTCAAGCATTTCACCGAGTGCAATATATTTATCTCCAATAAACGAATTTTTTAAATTCATTAATGCAGCTTCCATACTTGATGGATTTGCATTATAAGCATCTAAGATAATTTCAATATTATTTTTCTTGATTATTTGTGATCGCAGATTCCCTGGAGAATAATTTTCAATAGCTTCTTTAATTAATTCTTTTGATACGCCAAAGTGTGCTCCAACAGCAACGGCAGCCATTACATTATCAAAATTATAATTACCAGTTAACTGGGTTTTGATAATGATGTCAAAAGGATGGGTAACTTTTACGTGCAAATAATTTTTATTAGTAATAATTTCACCTACGAAATCTGCATTAAATTTTTCTCCGTAACTTATCGTTTGAGTATAGCCACCTAATAGTTCTACTAAAGCTTCATGACTTGATTGAATAAAAATTAAACCTTCGTTTTTTTGAAGGTAGTTATACAACTCACCTTTTCCTTTCTTCACACCTTCTATACCACCGAAGCCTTCTAAATGTGCTTTTCCAATGTTGGTTATCAATCCAAAATTAGGTTGAGCAATGGCACTTAATTCTGCAATTTCACCCTGATGATTAGCGCCCATTTCAATAACGGCAAATTCATGATCAGGTTTAATTGAAAGAAGCGTTAAAGGAACACCAATGTGATTATTAAAATTTCCTTGCGTGAAATAGGTATTGAGTTTTTTATTGAGTACAGCAGACGTAAGTTCTTTACTGGTAGTTTTTCCATTGCTCCCAGTAATTGCAAGTATTGGAATATTTAATTGTTGACGGTGGTAACCTGCTAAGTGTTGTAATGCTTTTAAAACGTCTGGTACCATTAAAAGTCGTGCGTCATTTGAATCTTGAACTTCATCAATAATAGCATATCCTGCTCCTTGTTCTAATGCTTGTTTTGCAAAGAGATTTCCATTAAAATTTTCTCCTTTGAGCGCAAAAAAAAGGCAATCTTTCGATAGCTTTCTGGTATCTGTACAAATCACAGGATTGCTTAGAAATAGAGGGTAGAGTTGTTCGGTGGTAATCATAGTTTGCAATGTATAAAGATAAATGTAATGAGTACAATATCAATTTTGAACGAAAATTGGTATTGATTACTTCCAAGTTGACAATGGAAGTAATCAATACTTGTTATGCTTAAAATCACATTCGACATTCATTCAAAATTATATTTTTATTCATGTGTTTTTATGTCAATAAAATGAAATTATTCACTAAAGTATTATCTTTGACAATTGTATACGGTAAAAGTAGTAATGTAATTAGTTCAGTGTTTAATGACTGAGAAATTTATCAATAAAACAAAGAATATGCAACAGATTTTCCATGATAAGTTAATCATGATTCCTATTGACTTTACACCCATCACTGATAATGCATTGAGCTATGCTAGTTCATTTGCTAAAATTTTCAATAATAAATTGATGCTGATGCATGTTGCTGATAAAAACACATTAGCAGAAGCTGAAATAAAGTTGTTGGAGAAAGCTGCAAACAATCAAAAAATTTCAAACGTTGAAACTACTTCTACTGTTGTGGAAGGAAATATTTTCGATCATATTGGGCAAACTGCTGCGGAAACGGATGCTGCTTTGGTTGTAATGGGTACGCATGGAATTAAAGGTACACAACGATTAATGGGTAGTCATGCAATAAAAGTTATTACACATTCTACTGTGCCATTTATTGTTACCCAAAACCGACCATTTGAAGACATAAAAAATATTTTAATACCAGTTGATTTTTCAATGGAGATTAAACAAGTTTTAGTTTTTGCTATGGAAATTGCTGAACAGTTTGGTGCGAATATCCATTTGTTATCTCGACCTGTTAGTGATGAGTGGTTATTGAAAAAAGTAAAATTGAATCTTCAGTATGCAAAGGATTTTTTTGAAGAAAACGATGTGAATGTATCCGTTATAGATTCATTTACTGGAAAGGATTTTCAGAAAGAAACTGTGAATGCTGCTGTTGCAACTACAAGTAGTTTAATAGTTATTTTAATTGATCCAGATCAAGGACTTGTTGATTATATGATGGGTTCTTACGAGCAAAAAGTAATTGCAAATGACGCTGGTATTCCTGTAATGTGTATCAATATGAAATCAATAAAATCGGTTTCATACTCAGCATTCATGACTGGGTTGTAGAGATGGAAATAGAAATAGTTTATTCAACAATCATTGATCGGATTTGATCAAGGTGAATTTCTTTTAATTGTGCGCGTTTAGCTTTTGAGGTGTTTGTCCAGTAGTGATGTGATTCAAAAAAAGATCGTTGCACTTTATTCCAATGATTGCGATCCTTTACAATATTATGCGATAAGAATTCTAAGAATAAACTTTCAGCTATTTCATCAAAATCATTTCTTCCGAGATAATCTAAATCAGCATCACAAATAATTTCTTCTAACTTGTTAGTCGGACGTTGAGGCACTTGAGTGGCCATAATCAATTCGCAAATTATAGTAATTTCTGCTTCCGGATAATGGTATTTTGGTAAAATTTCTTTAGCAAGATTACAACTACTCATTTCGTGGTGGTTATATCCCAAAAGAAAACCTGAATCATGAAATAAGGCCGCTGTTTTAAGCAAACACATTTCATCTTCTGTAACATTTTCGGCGAGTCCTAACTCAACCACTTCATGTAATACATCTTTTGTATGATTAACATGATGATAAGTAAGATCAGGAGATAATTCTCGCTTCAAAATATCCATTACATAATCTTCGAGCTTTAGGTAGTACATATATTAAAAACGAATTTATGTAAAAAAACAATAAGCATGGAAGGATTAAGTTAAATTTTATTGAGTTGCAAGTTATCAGGATAAGGAGAACTAGTATTTTAATCTTCATTCACAGCGCCTAAATAATTTTTACTATTTAGAAATTTTTAATTTCTCCTAAACCAATTTTCAAGTCATTAAATTGATTGCTAATTTACGTATTGCCAACATTGTTTGAATAATTTAAAACAATTATATAACGAACGTAGACCTAGCTTCCATTAGCCACGTGGAAGGATTACCATTGATAAGAAGGATTGTATTAAAAATGCTATAGTATAAATTGCGTTGGGAAAATGGTTCTTCCTTTGAAAAAATTTTACCAAAAAAAACCCTGAAGATAACTCTTCAGGGTTTTTTTTAATGACTAAATTTATTCTTAGTACATGCCGTCCATTCCACCACCTGGCATCGAAGGCATTGAAGGTTTGTCTTCCTTAATGTCAACAAGTACACACTCAGTAGTAAGTAACATGGCAGCAATAGAAGCAGCATTTTCAAGAGCTACACGAGCAACTTTAGTTGGATCGATAACACCAGCAGCAAGCATGTTTTCATAAACATCAGTACGTGCATTGTAACCGAAATCATCTTTGCCTTCTTTCACTTTTTGTACAACGATTGAACCTTCAATTCCTGCGTTCGCAACGATCTGACGAAGTGGTTCTTCAAGAGCACGTTTAACGATTGCAATTCCTGTTGTTTCATCATCATTGTCGCCTTTCATTTTATCTAAACCTGCGATACAACGAATGTAAGCAACACCACCTCCCGGTACTATTCCTTCTTCTACAGCTGCACGAGTAGCATGTAAAGCATCGTCAACACGATCTTTCTTTTCTTTCATTTCTACTTCCGTAGCAGCACCAACATAAAGTACAGCAACACCACCAGCAAGCTTAGCTAAACGCTCTTGTAATTTTTCTTTATCGTAATCAGATGTTGATGTTTCAATCTGAGCTTTAATTTGGTTTACGCGACCTTTAATATCTTCTTTAGAACCTGCACCATTAACAATTGTAGTATTGTCTTTATCGATACTGATTTTTACAGCACTTCCTAATGAAGTGATGTCAGCGCCATCTAATTTGAATCCTTGTTCTTCGCTGATAACAGTACCACCAGTTAAAATAGCGATATCTTCCATCATTGACTTACGACGATCACCAAAGCCTGGAGCCTTAACAGCAGCAATCTTTAATGAACCACGTAATTTGTTTACTACAAGTGTTGCCAATGCTTCTCCGTCTATATCTTCAGCGATGATTAACAATGGACGACCTGTTTGAACTACTTTCTCAAGGATTGGCAATAATTCTTTCATATTGCTAATTTTCTTGTCGTAGATCAAGATGTATGGATTTTCTAAAACAGCTTCCATTTTATCTGGATTCGTAACAAAATAAGGGCTGATATATCCACGATCAAATTGCATTCCTTCAACAACAGTAACAGTTGTCTCAGTTCCTTTCGCTTCTTCAACAGTAATTACACCTTCCTTCTTAACTTTATCCATTGCTAGTGCTATCAGTTTCCCAATTTCACTATCGTTATTAGCAGAAATAGTAGCAACTTGTTCAATTTGTTTGCTATCACTTCCTACTGTTTTACTCATCTTTTTTAAGTCTGCAACAACTGCTGTAACAGCTTTGTCGATACCACGCTTTAAATCCATAGGATTTGCGCCTGCAGCAACATTTTTTAAACCTGCAGTAACGATTGCCTGAGCAAGTACAGTTGCTGTAGTTGTTCCATCACCTGCAACATCAGCAGTTTTTGATGCAACTTCTTTCAACATCTGTGCGCCCATGTTTTCTACTGGGTTCTTTAATTCAATTTCTTTTGCAACTGTTACACCGTCTTTAGTGATCGATGGTGCACCATATTTTTTATCGATAATAACGTTACGTCCTTTTGGACCTAATGTAACTTTTACAGCGTTTGCTAATGCATCTACACCGCGTTTTAAGGCGTCGCGTGCTTCAAGGTTAAAGGTGATGTCTTTTGCCATAGTTGTATGAGCTTTTTAGTTTTTTTAAATTGAGAAATTTTTATTGCCGATAGTTATCGGTTGGAAATTTAAATGACTGCGAAAATGTCTGATTCACGCATGATAAGAAAGTCTTTCCCATCAACTGCGATTTCTGTTCCTGAATATTTTCCGTATAAAACGGTGTCTCCAACTTTTACCGACATTGGTTCGTCTTTTTTACCATCTCCAACGGCAACTACTTTGCCTTTTTGTGGTTTTTCTTTTGCTGTATCGGGAATGATAATTCCGCTAGCAGTTTTTTCTTCAGCCGGTGATACTTCAACGATCACACGGTCAGCCAATGGTTTAATACTTACTGAGCTCATGGTTTAAATATTTAATAATTGGGTTTAGATTTTTTAATAAAAAATTACATTTTTTAACTAATCAGCAATTGTGCCATGAGGAGATTAATGAAAAATGCTGTCAAAATTTCTCCTAAGAGATTTATGACAGCATCTTTATTGTCAGATTATTGGTCAATCTGTCATTAAATTATTTTCCTGGTTTTGCAGCTGGTGCTTGAGGTTGCCCTTGACCTGATGGTTGTGTAGGCTTTTGACCTTGTGCAGCACCTGAAGCAGGAGCACCTGTTGTAGTTGGAGCAGCAGTATTATCAATTTGTTGTTGAATCAAAGATTGGTTTTCCGCGTTCTTTCCACCTTTAGGAAGAACAAGGTTTCCAACAATAGCAAGTACGATCAAACTTATTGCAAATCCCCAAGTTAATTTCTCAAGGAAATCAGTTGTCTTACGAACACCCATCACTTGGTTAGAAGCAGAAAGACCAGATGCAAGTCCGCCACCTTTAGAGTTTTGAACTAAAACAATTAATCCTAAGAGGATACTTACGATTACTATGAGAACTACAACGAACGTATACATTTATTAGTCAGGAATTAGGTTTTATTTTTTAGATCTTCAATAAGGGCTGCAAAGTAACGGCTTTTTTCTGGAAATTTCAAGGATAGCTTTTCATAGAATGATATTGCCTTCTGTATGTTTCCTTGTTGAGCATAAATTTTTGCAAGTGTTTCAGAAACAATATCTTCTGGCTCCTCAATGCTTTTCCTAGCCATATTGATAGGTGAATAAAAAGTGCTTTTCGCCGGCGTTATGCGAGGGTCTTCGTGAATAAACTTTTCAATGAGCTCTAATTTGCCCATTTTTGTCTTAGGTATGTCAGGGATAGGTGACGATGCAATCCGTTCAGAAATAAGCTTCCTGTTTTCAAGTTCATCAGCAGAAATATTTTCCTCCTCAGGAATCATCCTAATCACATTTGGTAAACTTTCCCGATCATTTTCATGATTACTGTTTACTATTTGTGGAGGTGTATTAGTAATTGGCTTTATCGTATTTTCTTCTTGATGAACAACCATCATTGGCTTGTCATCAATTTGAATTTTTATCGATTTCTCTTTTATTTCAACGGAAGGAACAGTTTGGTTCTTTACATAAATCACTCGAGACTTCGAAGAAGGTGGCTCAACAATTTCTTCTTTCTTTTGTGCTGATGCTGCAATATTTAAAGGAATATCTTCTTTCTCTTTTTCAAATTCCTTCGTAACAATTTTTGTTTCTTCAACAAATTCAGGTTTCGAAATACTACTTTGTGGAATATTAATTTCAAAAATGTTTTCTTCCGAGATAATTGTTGGTACAAATTCTACCTTCTCAACACTAACGGGAGTTACAACTTCAATACCAGTGTGTTCTTCCTGAATTTTTTTAGTGTGTAACCACTCTGAAAAAGAATGCACTTCAGAACTAATAGTAACATTTTCGCTTGAAGAAATAAACTCTTCCTTCTCAATAATATTATTTTCTAAAGGAAGTTTTTCAATGTTACTTCCATTAATTTTTATGGAAGGAATCTCAGCAGTAATTATTGCTACATCATTTGTTGAAGTAACTTCTACTTCTTCTTTAAGATCAAATGACGATTCAAGTCTTATTGTTTCTTCTTCTTCAAATATAATTTTTGTAGATGAAATTTTATTCTCTATAATTTCATCCTCCAGAACAACTTCTGGAACTTTTAAATAATCAGTTTTGTCATTTTTTATTTTCTGAATGCCTTCTAAAATTAATGCCTCGAGTGGATCAATTGTCGACTCAAATGGAGTGTCAAATTCTTCAACAACAAGTGGAGTAGAATTTTCTCTAAGTATTTCTTGAGAAATAAAATCTTTCTCCTTCATCGAAATGATTACTTCATCCTCTTGTACTGAATCTTCTGTTATTTCATGAGTAATTTCTTCTTCAACATTCCTTATTTTGATAACAGGAATTTCACTTATCTCTTCTCTCCATAAATTAAGTTCTTTTAAACGTAAATCTACAATCTGTTGTGGACTTAATTCTGATTCATCAATAGAAACATTACTTTCTTCATCATGATTATTTGGAGGAAAGGAATATGCTTTTTCTTCTAAAGATAAATCAACTGAAGTGTTTTCAGTAATATCATCACTTTCATTTTCAGAAATAATTGAATCTTGATAAATGGACTCTGAATCGGTATTTAATAATAAGTCACTAACAGTATCAATTGCAGTATATTCGTTTTTCTGACGAACAACTTCTACTTTCTCATGCATGAGATTAAACAAACGAGTACGATCAGGTGCATACGCAGATGCAATCTTTAATTGTTGTGAATAACGTACAGAATTTTGATCACGAAGTTGTCGCAATTGTAACATCCGTAATGGTTGACAATATGGAAATTGCTCGAGCAAACCATTAAGAGAGGAGTCAGTTAACTGAGATGCCGATGCAGGCTCTCGTACTAAGTCGAGGAATTGTTCGCGTGTCATTACCAGTTGCTAACAGCTTTATTAAAAATATCGTCTACCAATTGCTTGTTTATTTCTTCAATTAAATTTTGTTCCACTTCATTTAAACTTTTATCGCTAGGATAATCCGCAAAGCGTGAGAAGGAAGTCTCAAAATTTTGTTTGTTATCTTTTATGTTGCTAAACTTCACGTTTACTGTTATAGTTAATCTGTTTTGTGCGGCCGTTTGGTCTCCTTGAATCGCAATCGGTTGTGTTCGATAATCTGAAATCTGGCCTTCAAATAATAAATCAGCATTTGATTCCACAACTCTCAAACTTGTTTGAGAAACAAATTTATCTTTTAATTTCTCCGTAAATTTCTGACTCAAAGTTGGCTCAATAATACTCGCTCTATTTTGAAAATATTGAATGGTAACTGTCTTCACATCAGGGGCAATAGAAGCTCCAGTAAATGAATACACTCCACATCCATAAATGGATATTGTAAATACTAATAAAATATAAGCTAAAGGTTGGCGCATTCTTTATTTGATATTGTATTCGTTAATTTTACGATAAAGAGTTCGCTCCGAAATTCCTAATTCTTGAGCTGCATATTTTCGTTTGCCTTTATGTTTTTCGATCGCTTTGATGATCATCTCTTTTTCTTTATCCGATAAGGATAAGGACTCATCAATCATTTCTTCATGCGCATCAATTTTCATTGGAGCAGGCTGTATCGTAACTCCATTTTGCGATTGAATAATATTCGAATGTTGATTTGACTTATTTTTCGAATCATTGTAAACGGACGGATTATAATTGATCGGATTTTCATCGACAGGCAAATTCATCCCACCACCCGACATTATAGTACCAACTACTTTTTTCAATTCTGAAAGATCTTTTTTCATCTCAAAAAGAACTTTGTACAATAATTCACGCTCCGAAAATTCGCCAGAATTTTTTGCTTCTTCACGAAGTACCATCGGTAGAGTGGAGTTGCTATCTTTTGGTAAATATTTCAATAAAACTTCTGCCGTTACTTCTTTGTTTTGTTCCAGAATTGATAGTTGTTCAGTAACATTTTTTAGTTGACGAACATTTCCTGGCCAACGGTATTCAATCAATAATCTTTGTGCTTCGGGTTGCAAATGAATTATTGGCATTTTGTAACGATCTGCAAAATCGGCTGCAAATTTTCTGAACAACAAAAATATATCTTCGCTACGATCACGCAACGAAGAAACTTGAATTGGAACTGTATTTAATCGATAATATAAATCTTCTCTAAATTTTCCGCGCTCTATTGCATCAGTAACATTCACATTAGTAGCAGCAACTACACGCACATTTGTTTTTTGAACTTTGCTTGATCCTACTCTCAAAAATTCACCTGTTTCTAAAACTCGAAGTAATCTAACTTGTGTAAGAATTGGTAATTCTGCAACTTCATCCAAAAAAATTGTTCCGCCATTTCCTGCTTCAAAATATCCTTTTCGTGCATCATGTGCTCCCGTAAAAGAACCTTTCTCATGTCCGAATAATTCAGAGTCGATTGTTCCTTCTGGAATAGCTCCGCAATTTACTGCGATGTAAGGACCGTGTTTTCTAGAACTTAAAAAGTGAATTATTTGTGGAAATATTTCCTTTCCTGTTCCGCTTTCTCCTGTAATCAAAACAGAGAGATCAGTAGGAGCAACTTGACGTGCAATATCAATTGCATGATCAAGCGTAGGAGAATTTCCTATAATACCAAAACGTTGTTTTAAATCTTGAATCTTCACCTTAAAATGTATTGTGAATTATTGAAATTTATTTTATGAAACTACTTCTCCAATTAGTGTTGCCGATGTGCAGTTTGTTGCGAGCACATTAACATAATCACCGCGTTTATGATTTCCTTTTGGGAATACAACTACTGTATTTTGTGTGTTTCGTCCGCAAAACATTTCTAAGGATTTTTTCGAAATGGATTCAATCAGTACACGATGAATTTTTCCTAATCCTAATTTCGTTTGTTCTTCCGAAAGTAATCTTTGCAAATCAACAATCTCTTGCAACCTCTTCGCTTTTACATCTAAAGGAATATCATCTTCAAATTTTTTCTCAGCCGCAGTTCCTGGGCGTTCTGAATAACTAAACATATATGCATAGAAATACTTCGACCATTTCATAAGTGAAAGTGTGTCTTGATGTTCTTCTTCTGTCTCACTACAAAAGCCTGTAATAATATCTGTCGAAATACTACATTCAGGCATTATTTTCCAAATGCTTTCAATGCGTTTTATGTAATCTTCACGTGTATAACCACGGTTCATTTTTGTTAATATTCTTGTATTGCCTGATTGTACTGGAAGATGAATGTATTTACAAATATTTTCATACTTCGTCATACTATGAAGTACTGCGTCCGTCATGTCACGAGGGTTGCTTGTTGAAAACCGAACACGTAAATCTGGATGGACTTGTGCAACTAATTCTAATAAGTCGGCGAAAGTTGTGTATTTGGATTGTTCTTCTATTGGCAATAAATGATTTAATGCTGCGTGAACAATTTCAACTGGTAGTTCTTTCTTTTGTCCTCCTCCCCACCATAAATATGAATCCACATTTTGTCCGAGTAATGTTACTTCACGATAACCATCTTCAAACAATTGTTTTGCTTCATTAATAATACTTTCAGGATCTCTGCTTCTCTCTCGTCCACGTGTAAAAGGTACTACACAAAAGGAACACATATTATCGCACCCACGCATGATTGAAACAAATGCAGTTACTCCATTTTTATCTAAACGAACAGGACTAATATCAGCATAAGTTTCTTCTCTTGATAAAAGAACATTTACTGCACGGTGTCCATTTTCTACTTGATTTAATAAATTAGGTAAATCACGATACGAATCAGGACCTGCAACGATATCAACTAATTTTTCTTCTTCTAATAATTGAGATTTCAAACGTTCAGCCATACATCCCAAAATCCCAATGATCATCCCAGGCTTGTTTTTCTTAGCTTTTTTAAATTCGAAAAGTCGAGATCGAATTTTTTGTTCGGCATTGTCACGAATAGCACAAGTATTTACAAAAATCACATCGGCTTCGTTCATGTCTTTGGTGGTTTCAAATCCCTGTCCAATTAAAATAGAAGCAACCACTTCGCTATCTGCAAAGTTCATTGAACAGCCATAACTTTCTAAAAATAATTTCTTGCCAGAGGATTTTCCTTTTTTTTCCAACATCACAGATTCCCCTTGCCTCGACTCATCAATTACTTTTAACTCTTCCTCATTCATTATAAAAATATTTGCGCAAAGGTAGCAAAAAAGAGAGCTGGTGTCAAAATGTCAGATCAAATTCAGTGAATGAATTAATAGCTTAAATGAACCATGAATTTTTCAATTTTTAAGATCTCAAAGCTTTCTAAAGATTGCTTTAACTATGGTTTATCGCCAAATTTAAGGATTAATTAGATTCCAATAAAATGTTAATATGTTGATATACAATATAATCATAATTAAATGGTGCAACATTTGAATTCATAAAATTTTGAAAATTTAAATTTTGTTACTTTGCGCCCCGAAGGGTTTCAGGAATCAATGAACTGATGTAGACCTTTTAGACCAATTAGAACTTGGTCAATTAATGTTTAAAAACTATAAATAATTTCTATTAAATCTGCATGGCTGATAATCTTGTGATAGTGGAGTCCCCTGCAAAGGCGAAGACGATTGAAGGATTTCTTGGAAAGGATTTTCAGGTGAAGTCGAGTTATGGTCATGTTCGTGACCTTGTCAAGAATGACAAAGGCATTGACGTTGCAAATAGTTTTTCTCCTTTATATGAAGTGTCGCCTGACAAAGAAAAAGTGGTGAATGAATTAAGGTCGCTGAGTAAAAAGGCTAAAACAGTTTGGTTAGCGACTGACGAGGATCGCGAAGGTGAAGCGATTTCTTGGCATTTATTTGAAACACTCAATCTTAAAGAAAGTAATACTAAACGTATTGTTTTTCATGAGATCACAAAGAAGGCAATTCAAGAGGCAATTAGCAAACCACGCTTTATTGATATGCATTTGGTGGATGCGCAACAAGCTCGTCGTATCTTGGATCGCTTGGTAGGATTTGAATTATCACCAATTCTTTGGAAAAAAATTAAACCGCCACTTTCTGCTGGTAGAGTGCAATCCGTTTCTGTAAGATTAATTGTTGAGCGTGAACGAGATGTTGAAGGACATCAATCACAATCTGCATATAAGTTAGTATCTCATTTTATTGTTAAAGATAATAAGGGAAATAGTACATTACTTAAGGCGGAATTATCACAACGTTTCCCTGTAAAGGAAGATGCAGAAGCGTTATTGAATAAGTTAGCGAACGCAAATTTCAAGATTTCAAATCTTGAAGTAAAGCCAGGAAAAAAATCACCCGCAGCTCCTTTTACTACATCAACTTTACAACAAGAGGCTAGTCGTAAATTGGGATTTTCAGTTGCGCAAACAATGGTTGTTGCACAACGTCTTTATGAGAGCGGGAAAATTACGTACATGAGAACGGATTCCGTGAATCTATCTCAACTTGCTTTGGATTCTGCTAAAGAAGCTATCAGCAAAATCTACGGTAAGGAATATTCTTTTACGCGTCAATTCAAGACGAAATCAGCAAACGCTCAAGAGGCGCATGAGGCGATTCGTCCTGCTTATTTAGATCAACCTACTATTGATGGTGAAAATGCCGATCGTCGTTTATATGAACTCATCTGGAAGCGAACGATTGCTTCACAAATGGCAGATGCACAATTAGAGCGTACAGTTGTAAATATTGAAAATAATAAATCGAAGGAATTATTTGTTGCTACTGGCGAAGTAATTCGTTTCGATGGTTTTCTTCGTGTATATCTCGAATCTACGGATGATGAAAATGAAGAGAATGAGAAAGAAAAAGACGGACTATTACCTCCTTTAGCGATTGGACAGGTGTTAGATTTAGATACCATCACTGGAACACAACGATTTTCATCTCCACCAGCTCGCTATACAGAAGCTAGTCTTGTAAAGAAATTAGAAGAGTTGGGAATTGGTCGACCTTCAACGTATGCTCCAACTATTTCTACAGTTCAAAAGAGGGGATATGTAATTAAAGAAGATCGCCCTGGGAAAGAGCGAATTTTTACAGTGCTTACATTGAAAGCTGGTAAGGTTAGTTCAGAGGATCGAACAGAGAATTATGCAGCCGAAAAATCGAAAATGTTTCCTACAGATATCGGCACAGTTGTAACTGATTTCTTAGTGTTAAATTTTCCCGAGATCCTTGATTATAATTTCACTGCGAATGTGGAAAGAGAATTTGATGAGATCGCACAAGGCAATTTGCAGTGGGCGAAAATGATAAAGAAATTCTATGGTCCTTTTCATAAACTGGTAGAAGACACAGAGAAAAATAGTGAGCGTGCTACTGGAGAGCGAATTCTTGGAGTTCATCCAGAGAATGGAAAAAAAATATCAGCACGAATAGGACGATTTGGCCCGTTGGTTCAAATTACTGGAGAAACAGAAGAAGAGAAACCACAGTTTGCTAAATTAAGACCTGGTCAGCGATTAGAAACAATTACACTTGAAGAGGCATTAGATCTTTTTAAGATGCCACGCAATATTGGTAATTACGAAGAGGAAGATGTTACTATTAGCATTGGTAGATTTGGACCTTATGCTCGTCATAATGGAATCTTTGTTTCATTAGCAAAAACAGATGATCCATATACAATAGAAATTGATCGTGCCATTGAATTGATTGAGGCAAAACGTAAGACGGATCGAGAGCGTATTATTCGAATTTTTGATGAGCGTCCAGATGTGAAATTATTGAATGGACGTTGGGGACCTTATTTGGTTGCCAATGAACTTAATTATAAGCTACCAAAGGACAAAGATCCCAATGTTTTATCATTACAAGATTGTTTGGATATTATTTTAGCGGCTGGTGAAAATGGTGGAAAGCCCAAGCGTTCGTTTGGCAGAAAGGCTGCTCCTGTTGCAGCAAAGAAAACTCCTGCAAAGAAAACGGCAGTAAAGAAAACTGCTACAACAACTGCTACGAAAACTTCTGTTGTGAAAACTATCTCAAAAGTCCCTGTTAAGAAAACGGCTGCCAAAACTGTAACGAAAGTCCCTGTAAAGGCAGCAGCCGCGAAGAAAGTTACTGCAAGAAAAAAGACGAAATAAGTTTAAATAAATTTAGGCTTTATGCTGGAAGCTTATTTCCAACCACTTGATGCTAGCCTGTTATGGCACGATGGTCAAGCACTCCCTTCGGATGCTTTGGGCAATGCTATTCAATCTTATTATCAAGAAGGAAAGTTTCCAGATTTTGAGGGGGTCCGAATAGCAATAATAGGTGTAGGGGAAGATAGAGGCAATCAATTAAACATTGGAGCTGCCAATGGGATGGACCACATTCGTGAAAAATTTTATAGTTTGAAGGTTCATCAGCATTCACAACGCATTATTGATTTAGGAAATATCCGTCGTGGAGATACACTTGAAGATACGTATGCAGCAATAGCTACGGTAATTTATGAATTGATTCCATTGAAAATTATACCTGTGATACTAGGAGGAAGTCAAGATTTAACTTATGGTCATTATGCTGGTTATAAAAAACTTGAGCAAATCATAAACATCGTAAGTGTTGATTCACATTTTGATTTAGGACAACCCGAAGACCCAGTTAATGCAGATACTTTTCTAGGTAAAATAATTCTTGAGCAACCAAATTACCTTTTTAACTTTAGCAACATTGGGTACCAAACCTATTATGTAGGTACCGAAAGTGTTGAGTTAATGAAAAAATTGTATTTCGACACTTTTAGATTAGGTCAAGTTCGTGATGATATTCAAGAAACGGAGCCAATTGTGCGTAATGCTGACCTAGTTACTGTAGATTTATCAGCAATTCGACATAGTGATGCACCTGGGAATTCGCAAGCATCTCCTAATGGTTTTTTTGGTGAAGAAGCTTGTCAGATACTGATGTATGCTGGAGTGAGTGATAAGTTGAGCGGACTTGGGATTTACGAATACAATCCTAAGTTTGATGTTAATGGTCAAACAGCTAGTTTAGTGGCGCAGATGCTTTGGTATTTTATAGAAGGAGTATCAAGTAGAAAGCAAGATTTACCACTATTAAATGCTAATAATTACATTACATATATAGTAGCAATCGCGAATGTGGCGCAAGAGATTACTTTTATAAAAAGTACGAAGAGTGACCGATGGTGGATGAAACTTCCGATGGAAGGGAGCCGAAATAGGTATTTAAGTCATCATTTATTGCCTTGTTCTTACAAGGATTATCAACAAGCATGTAACAATGAGGTACCTGATCGGTTATGGAATGCGCTTCAAAAGTTAGCATAATGGCTTTCTGAGACGTTCAAATAAATTTCTTTTAAAAATAATTTATGCAAGTTTTAGCCTAAAATCGAACCATTAAAATGACGTGTTTTGCCTCTCAAAATGATCAATAAAATAGTAATCATTGGTCTTGTGAATAAATAAATAAAAGGAATGTTAGTTTAATATGGTTTTGAAATTTAGAATAATATTTACTTACTTTAACCCCCAGAATCATCCGATAAATCGAACGCACTGTATGAAGAAAATTTTAGCTGTTTTAGTAGCTGGTTGTATATCCACCTTAGCCCTAGCTCAACAAGACCCCCAGTTCAGCCAGAATATGTTTAATCGTTTATACGTGAATCCAGCATATGCGGGAAGTAACGAAGCGATTTGCGCACATCTGCTCTACCGTTCACAATGGGTAGGCTTTGGAGACGGAGCCCCAAAAACAGGAGTTCTCGGTGTAGAGGCTCCATTTGCAAACAACAAAGCAGGTGTAGGGTTAAGCATTGCATCTGATAAGAACGGAGCATTCCAAACCTTTAATGCCAAACTTGCTGGATCCTATAAATTTGATATAGGCAATGGTAAATTAGGAATTGGAGTTGATTTAGGCTTATTGCAAGATAAGGTTGATGCTTCAGGATTTAAGCCCGTTGACCCTAATGATGCATCTATTCCAGCTAATTCTAGTGGTTCAGCATTTGATGTTGGTGCTGGTTTATATTACAATTCAGAAAAATTATATTTTGGAGTTTCAGCATCACATTTATCGGAACCAAGTGTAACATTAGACAATTCTTCTATTAAATTCGAGCGTCATTATTATGGAATGATCGGATATTCTGCGGAAGTATCACCAATGATTACATTAAAGCCATCCGTATTTGTTAAAACAATAGCGGGAAACACTACAGCAGATATTAACTTGAATGCTTATTTTAATAATCGATTTTGGTTAGGTGCATCTTATCGTAATGATGATGCTATTGTAGCATTAATTGGATTAAATATTACAGACAATTTACGCATTGGTTACTCTTACGATTTTACAACTTCAAATCTTAAGAAATATAGTGATGGTAGTCATGAAATTATGCTTGGCTACTGTTTCAAAGTGAAAAAGAAAATTACACCTGTAATCAGAAATGTAAGGTTTCTATAGTAATAGGAATTATTTCACTTGAAAAGCAACTTAAATTGGAGACTAAACGTATCATCATACTGAAAATGTCGCATATACTAAAGCTAGATTTTCAGCGTTCGATGTTTACGTTTTTAGTGTATCCAGAACCCAAAAGCAAACAAAGCATGAAAAACCTGATTATTGCTTCTTTAACAGTGCTGTTACTCAGTAGTTGTGGAGGCGGTAACCGCGGGCAACTAGTAGGAGTCCAAGGAAGGCAAAAATGGTACCAAGCAGATCCCTATGGGATGGTATTTATTCCCCAAGGCTCATTTAACATGGGCCCTGGTGACCAAGATGTTCCTTATTCTCAAATTGCTCAAACAAAAAGCGTAACTGTACATGCTTTTTATATGGACAATACAGAGATCACGAACA
This sequence comes from Bacteroidia bacterium, assembly GCA_038206385.1. Lineage (GTDB taxonomy): Bacteria > Bacteroidota > Bacteroidia > AKYH767-A > OLB10 > JANXSD01. The sequence continues at coordinate 33,902 of JBBRAW010000013.1, forward strand.
ATGAGTATCGTCAATTTGTATATTGGGTGAGGGACTCTCTCGCTCACCGACTAATTGGGGGAGATCACATTGTTGATGAAGGGGAATATGGAGAGCATATCGACTGGGATCAACGGATTAAGTGGAATGATGAAGCGAATGTTGAAACATTATCAGAGCTTTATTTGCCAGAGAGTGAGCGTTTTTATCGTCGCAAAGAAATCGATTCACGTAAATTAAATTTTGAATTTTACTGGCTTGATCTTCAAGCTGCGGCACAAAAGGATTATAGTAAGGACCGTGATGGTGCCGCTGCTTCTTTAGCCAATAGACCACAAGGTAGAACAGATAGATCAGTATATATTAAAAAGGAAATCATCAACGTTTATCCTGATACATTGGCTTGGATTCATGATTTCACCTATTCATTTAATGATCCTATTACGAAAGCATATTTTTGGCATCCAGCTTATGATGATTATCCTGTTGTAGGAGTAAACTGGAAACAAGCACGCGCATTTTGTGTATGGCGTACTCGACTGTTAAATAGTTACCTAGAAGAAGATGGGGAAGAGATAGTTCAAGATTTTCGCCTTCCTTCAGAAAGTGAGTGGGAATATGCATCACGTGGAGGATTACAAAACAATCCTTATCCATGGGGAGGACCTTATATTCGTAATAGTAGAGGTTGTTTCTTAGCGAATTTCAAGCCATTGCGCGGTAATTATATCGATGATGGAGGTTTCTATACAGTTAAAGCCACTTCTTATTGGCCAAACGATTACGGATTATATTGTATGTCTGGAAACGTAGCGGAATGGACGAGCAATGCCTTTGATGAGTCTGCTTATAATTTTATTCACGATTTGAATCCTGATTACACTTATGAAGCAAAAGATAATGATCCTTCTGCATTAAAGCGTAAGGTGATTCGTGGCGGATCTTGGAAGGACATTGGTTATTTCCTTCAAACTGGAACGCGTAGCTATGAATTTCAGGATTCTTGTAAATCGTACATCGGATTTCGTTGTGTAATGGATTTCCTTGGACGAGACAAGTCTGATTTCTAAAATTTTATTTATTATTACATTCTGAAAAAGCGAAATACCACAATTCGCTCAAATAATTTATTCAACTAACCAAAACATCTAAAAAAACGGGACAACAATGGGGATAGCTCAAATAACGCAAGGGAAAGCGTTTAAACAATTCATGGCTAAGCTTTATGGTTTCGGTGCAGCAATCGTAATCGTAGGAGCCCTCTTTAAAATTCAACACTGGGAAGGTGCTGGATTAATGTTAACAGTAGGACTTTTGACAGAAGCAGTGATCTTCTTCTTTTCTGCATTTGAACCACCACATGAAGATGTGGATTGGTCATTAGTGTATCCTGAATTAGCAGGAATGCACGATGGTAATGACAAAAAGAAGCATAAGAAGGCTGGAGATCCAGTAGCACAAGAATTGGATAAGCTATTATCTGAAGCTAAGATCGGACCTGAATTAATTCAAAGTTTAGGAACAGGATTAAAAGCATTAAGTGAAAACACTTCTAAGTTGGCGAATATTTCGAATGCGGCTGTAGCTACTGACGAATACGCAAAAAATGTGACTGCAGCATCACAAAAGGTTTCATCATTATCTGCTTCTTATGAAAAGGCAGCTCAAGCAATGAACAGCATGAGTTCTTCTCAGGAAGAAGTAAAAATTTATGGTGACCAAATGAAATCAGCAGGTAAAAACATGGCTGCATTGAATGCAGTTTATGAGCTTCAATTACAAGAAGCTAGTGCGCGCATGAAAGAGACAACTAAGTTTTATGATGGAATTGGTCAATTATTATCCAATTTAAATAATACAGTTGAAGATACTAAAAAGTACAAAGAGGAAGTTGGTAAGTTAGCTAAAAACCTTGGCGCTCTTAATACAGTTTATGGCAATATGTTATCTGCTATGAACACGAATTCTGGTAAATAACATTCCGTTTCTTAATAATATTTTACTAACCCAAAACCTAGAAACGAGAAATGGCTGGAAATAACCTCTCCCCGAGGCAGAAGATGATTGGGATGATGTATCTGGTGTTAACAGCATTGTTAGCCTTGAACGTATCCAAAGAAATTATCAATGCTTTTATTACGATTAACGATAGTCTTGAGAATACTGTTACTAACCTTACAGGAAAAAATGCTCAAGCATACGCTGCTTTCCAGAAGCAAATGGAAGTAGATCCCAAAAAGACCAAGCCGCTATTTGAAAAGGCGCAGCAGATAAAAAAATTATCTGATGATATGGATAAGTATTTGTCAAGTTTAACAGAAGAACTTATCCGTAAAACTGATAAATTGGAACCATCGGCAAAAATTGAAACCCTTCATGAAATGAAGGGAACAGATAATTATGATATTCCAACAAATTACATGTGTGGTGATAAAAACGATGGTTTAGGTCACAAGGCATCTGAGATGAAAAAGAAAATCATCGATTACAAAAAAGGTATTTTAGCTTCACTTGATCCAGCTGATAGGCCGACGTATGAAAAGCGTTTAAATATCCTCTTCAATACGGATGACCCGAAAGTTCCTGAAGATGGTAAAAAAACTTGGGAGATGGCAAATTTCTACCATAATCCGGTAGTTGCAACCATAGCTTTAATAACAAAAACTAAATCGGATGTTAAGAATGCTGAGTCCGAAATTATTACGCATTTATTAGCTTCTATTAATGCTGCCGATTTCAAATTTGATACACTTACAGCAAAAGTTATTGCGCCGTCAAGTTATCTTATCGAAGGACAACAGTATACAGCTGATATCTTCTTAGCAGCTATGAGTTCAACTAGTGATCCTGAAATTACTGTTAATGGTAGCCCATTGAAAGTAGAAGGTGGTGTTGGTACTTATACTTTATCAGCTTCAGGAGTAGGAGAGAAGACGTATGCAGGAATCATTAAAGTGAAAGGTCCGGATGGTGTTGTTAAACCAATTCCTTTTGGTCCGATAAAATATATCGTAGCAAAGCCAAGTTCAACAGTATCTGCGGATAAGATGAATGTAATTTACATTGGTGTTCCAAATCCAATGACGATATCGGTACCTGGAGTTCCTGATGAGAAAGTGAAATATTCAGTTGCTGGATCATTAACGTTAACACAAGATCCTAAATTGCCGAAAGGCCATTATATCGCTGAAGCGAAAGGACAACCTGGAGAAGCTACGATCACTGTAAATGCTGACTTCAACGAAAAGCCTACTAAAATGGGTGAATTCAAATTCCGTTTAAAGAGAATTCCTGATCCAGTAGCAAAGATTGGTGGTAAGAAAGATGGTAACATCCCGAAAGCACAGTTAGCCGCTCAACAAGGTATTATCCCTACGATGGAAGGATTTGATTTCGATCTTTATCCAAGAGTGGTTTCCTTTAAGATGAGTCGATATGGAAAAGGTCGTGATCCGATAGAGAAAACAGCGGAAAGTGGAACCTTGACTGGTGACATGAAAACGATTATTGATCAATCGCGTCCTGGAGATAAAATCCTATTCGAATACATAAACGTATCGATGCCAGATGGAACAAAACGTCAAGTGAACGCAATTCCATTGACAGTTCAATAAGAAAATAATACCGCAACATTAGTTAATAATTTTGCGTTTACTAGAAACGATGCAATTAACACAAATTCATCCCATGAAAAAGTTCATCCTGTTATTAGTGACAGTTATTGGTTTTACTGCCATAGCGAGTGCACAAAATGTACTTGATGGGATATATGTAAGAGAGAACAATCCGGCTCGCCGCGTGATCCCTTATCCATATCTCAGGGAAGCTGACGTAATGTGGTCTAAGAAAATCTGGAGACATATTGATTTGAACGAAAAGATCAATGCGCCTTTAAGATATCCTAAATCAGGAGAGACAAAAGACCGCAAAAATTTAATTAGCGTGATGATGGACGCTGTGAACGAAGGTAGTTTAACGGCTTATGATCCTCAAGATGATGAGTTCACACTTCCGATGACTGCTGGTGAGTTTTCCAAAGTTGGAGGAGCAGATTCTGTTGCAATCAAAGTTACACGTCCAGATCCTCCGTATGACGAATATGATTCAACTGTATTTCGTAAGTTCAATCCAGATGATGTAGTTCAATATCGTTTAAAGGAAGAGTGGTTCTTTGATAAGCAACGTTCGGTGATGGACTGTAGAATTATAGGAATTTGTCCTATGGTTTTGGCTCGTGATCAGGATGGAAACCTTATTGAAGGTGGACAGAAGAAATTATTATTCTGGATTTACTATCCTGAAGCTCGTAGAATATTCGCTAACGCTGAAGTAGCAAATCGTTACAATAGCTCGATGCGTTTAACTTTCGAGGACATATTCATGAAGCGAATGTTTAATAGCTATATCACGAAAGAAGATAACGTTTACAATCGTCGTGTAGATGATTACAAAACGAATCCACTCGATGCATTGTTAGAATCAGAAAGAATAAAACAAGATATGATCAACTTCGAAATTGATCTTTGGGAATATTAATTCTTGAAAAATTTGTGAAAAATGGCTGCCTGGAAAGGCAGCCATTTTTTTTGGCTTCAAATGGCATTTAGCAGTCTAGCATTGTTCATTTACTGAAACAATGGTATAATTACATTTGTACTTAACGAAAGGGTTTCCATGTAGGATCTTTTATAAGAATCTTTAATTGATAATTTGTTAAATGAAACTAATAACTTGGAATTGTCAAGGCGCTTTTAGAAAAAAGGCTGACGTGATTCTTAAATATAATCCTGATATATTAGTTGTTCAGGAATGTGAGCATCCAAGTAAACTGATATTTAATTCAGACACTAAACTTCCAAAGGATTCATTATGGGTTGGAGATAATCACCACAAGGGAATTGGTATTTTCTCCTATAGTAAGTATAGATTTAAGCTTCTTGATATTTATAATCCTAATTTCAAAACCATCATTCCTATTGTTGTTACAGGTGGTGCAATTGATTTTACATTGTATGCAATTTGGGCTAATAATCCGCAAGACAAAAAAAATCAATATGTAGGACAAATCTGGAAAGCAATAGAACATTATGATCAATTACTTAATGTTGGATCGACTATACTTACTGGTGATTTTAATAGTAATACAATTTGGGATCGTCCAAGTAGGATTGGGAATCATTCTAAAGTTGTTGAAGTTTTATCCGACAAAAAGATATTTAGTATTTATCACCATCACTATTCTCAAATACAAGGAAAAGAAGATCACCCAACATTTTATCTCCAACGAAAAAAATATAAACCGTATCATCTTGATTATTGTTTCGCATCACACGATCTTCTTTCCAAAGTGAAACAGTTTAAAGTTGGAACCTACGAAAATTGGATAGCACATAGTGATCATTCACCACTTTTTGTTGAGTTTGATTTGAGACGAAATTAAATGAACAAATGATAAAATGCCAATAATCATTTTGGTTAACAATCAATCTCAACTTAAAATATAGATGCGTCACTAGAGATTGAAGTGAGGATCGTGAGCAGTTAAAATAAAAAGATCATTGAAAATTAATTTTCAATTTAGATGATATTGAAGTATAAATTAAACTTAGTTCAGCCGAAGGAACTTTCATAGAATTGGTCTTCCCAAACTTGTATATTATGTCTATTTGATATCTTATTAAAGTTTAATAAGTAATATAAAGCTTTTAGGAATGGTTTTTTATAGGTTAAATTATCGATTCAGTAACAAGAAACTGTTAACCTAAAATATAACAAGGCATTCCATTTAATACATCTTTAATACAAAGTTAGGGGCATTACTTCCACACAGATCGACTATTGTTGGCATATTTTATATGGAATTGGTATGATTTACTCAAGCGAGTGCATCCTATATTTTCATTTCAAATTAAATTTTGAAAAATTAATTTGTGTAAACGATATTATATTTTATTTAAATATGGAGAATATTTTTCTCCCTTCTGATTTCACTTTTGCGGGATTATTTCAGCAAATAGAAAATAAAAAAATTGGGTAACAGCAATACTGAAGAACGGGTAACAGCGGTACTGAAAAAAATAAAGAAATAATAGATATGAAAAATCAAAAAATGATTGCTAGTATGTTTGCTACAATGCTCATGTTGGTAATGTGTTTTACAGTAAGTAACAGTTTTGGGCAAACCCATAAGAAATCCACAACGATGAAAGAATGTTGTATGATGAAAGATGGGAAAATGATGCAAATGAAAGATGGGAAAATGATGCCTATGGAAAAAGAAATGACGATGAAAAATGGAACTAAGTGTATGGCCAACGGAGAATGTATTACGAAAGATGGAAAAAAAATGATGATGAAAGAAGGTGATTGTATGGATATGAGTGGCAAAATGAGTAAGAGTTCAAAGATGAATAAAGACACTAAAAGCTCCATTGAAAAGAAAAGCGATAATAAGGATATGGCTATGACTTATACTTGCCCAATGCATCCGGAATATACAAGCGACAAGCAAGGTAAATGTCCGAAGTGTGGAATGGATTTAGTGGAGAAAAAATAAAATTAATTAGTAATAATTTTATACGGAATTATAATTTAATTTAACTAATCTCTCCACTTCTGCTACTTTTAAAATCAGTTTCTTGGAAAGACTAATTAGGGATTTTTTAAAATCGGTAATTGAAAAAATTAATTCGAATTCAGATTAAATTACAAATACATTTCAACAACAAAAAAGCCGACTGTGAAGTCGGCTTTTTTGTTGTTGAATAAAATTAATTCTTAACGAATAATTCCATTCACTGTTATTTCTGTTCTTCTATTTAGTTGATGCATCTCTTCTGTACATGGTTCACCATCTCCACAATTATTCACCATTACAGATTCACCACTCCATGTTACTTTACCAATTTGTTTCGAGCTAACTCCTTGATCTAACAAATATTTTTTAATAGCCTTAGATCTATTTTCTGAAAGTTTTTCATTGTATTCTTTAGTTGCGCGACTATCTGTATGTGAATTGATACTAACCTTTACGTCACCATGTTCTTTTAAGAATGCTAATACTTCAATCATCGTTTTATTTGCATCATCACGAATGTTGTATTTGTCAAGATCATAATAAACAATTTTGTACCAGTTTTCATATGGATAAACATCTTTTGCTGGCGTTAACTCTACATTGTAGTTAAGGTCTTTTGGTGTTTGTCCAAGCTGTCCTTTAAGCATAATAATTTTCGGACGATACCCTGCACTAGAAATAACTAACTGTTCATCTTTTTCAGGAACTAATGCTTGTTTATATTGGCCTAATAAATCAGTGCTTCCAATTTCACGTCCGGTAATTTCATCTTTAATTGTCGCACCAGGAATTGGCAATTTTGTATCTGCATCAATAACAGTAATACTAATTGCAAATGCCGAAGGCTTCCCTAATTCAATACGTACAAACGGATCAATAGGAGTAATAGAAGAGGTAGCAAATTGTAAAGTTGTATCACCTAATCCTTCAGCTTGTCCTTTTATCGTATAATTTTTATCGAACTCACCAGGAAAATCAAAACGACCATTCTCCATTGTTGTAAATGACAATGTATTATTATCAGATTTCAATTCAACTTTTGCATTTTTTATAGGTTGACCATTTTCTTTATTCACTACAATTCCGCGGATGCGAATAGATTTCTTCTTAAAGGTATATAGATCGTCATCAAAGCCTCTATTCGCTCTATTCGAACTTAGATACCCGATTTTATTTTTAACATCATAAACGAGACCGAAATCATCATCAGCAGAATTTAAAGGATAACCCACATTAACCGGAACCACATAATTACCTCCAATTTCTCTTGAATAATAAACATCAAGTCCACCGATTCCAGGATGACCATCGGACGAAAAATAAATAGTTCCATCTTCCATTAATTCTGGGAATAATTCATTTCCTCTAGTATTAATTGTATCACCTAAATTTTGTGGTTTACCCCATCCTTTTCCTTCTTTGTTACACACCCATAAATCCATTCCGCCTTTGCCACCTGGCATATCTGACGCAAAGAAAAGTTTTTGTCCATCACTACTTAATGCTGGATGAGCACAATTATAATTGTCGTTATTGTATTGGAATGACTCAAGTGTTCCCCATTCATTACCACCAGTATTTTTTGTCTTGAAGATTTTTAGTTTTACAATTTTGTCACTGCTCTTATGAATTTTTCCACCTTCAATATTATTTCTTGTGATGTACATTTCATCTCCACTTTTATTAAAGCAAACAGGGCCATCATTTAATCGTGTGGCAATTTTTTCGGCAAAAAATTCAGGACTTCTAAATGAGTTCTCTTTTCCTCTGCTATAATAAAGTGCAAGAAACGGTTCGTTCGTCCATGCATGTGTACGCTCAATCATTTCTGGCCGTTTACGTGATGATGCGAAAACAATTCCATCCTGATAAAGAGAAGCGCCGAAATCTGCATTAGTAGAATTGATATCAAGTTTAGTAATTGAATAATTCGATGAATCACTAAAGAAACTTTCATACATATCAATTGCTCTTACAAAGGCCTGACCTCTTCCATCAGTTTTATTGTCTAATACAAAATCTTCCATCCATTTGCGAGCTTGTGCATATTTACCATTGTTCATTAATGATTGTCCGTAATAAAATTTGTAGATAGATGTTACTGCTGGCATCTGAACAGCTTTCGCATACCACACTTCTGCCAACAAGCGATTATTTGTTAAACGATAGCAATCTGCAAGACTAAAAATTGCATTTTGAATGGTGCTATCTTTCCGTAATGCTTTTGCATAGTATGGAATTGCTTTTGGATAAGCCATCTGTTTAAAAAAAAGATCACCTTTTTTTACTAATGCTTTCTGTGAGTAGGATGTCAAAAATCCAATGGATAATAATATGCAGAGCAATGACTTTTTCATTGTGTTTTTTATTTGAAAGTTCATTATTAGAAATAACGAGGTGTTACGATTTTATTTTTGTTAAAGGAGAAATCATACCCTAAAGTGATTTCATGTGTTCCTGAATTATAACGTTGCAAATCGGTGATGGTGTAATCATAAGAATATCCCATACGTAATTGTTTTGTTAGTTGAAACTGAACGATAGCAGACCATGAGTCACCAGTACGATATGATCCACCAACCCATAAAACTTCGTTGAATAAAACATGTGCACCAAGATCAGCTTCTAAAGGAGCGCCACTTACTACTTTCAACATCATCGTAGGTTTTACTTTTACATTTTCATTAACAGTAAAAACATAACCACCCATTAAGTAATAATGCCAATAATCCATTTTAACTTGATTCACACCTTTTCCTGTTTTTGCATCCACCGAATTTTGTAGGATACGAGGAATTGATAAGCCACCATAATAAGTTTTGCTATTGTAGTAAAGTCCGAAACCAACATTGGGTACAGTTAACTTTGGAGTTCCTAAAAATGAATTATCAAATTGATCTTGTGTCTTCACATCTTCTAGTTGTTCCACATGATTAATTATTCCGGCTTGCAATCCCATCGAAAATGTTCCTGATTTCATTGGAACCCGATAAGCGTAATTTGCGAAAATGCCAAGATCTTTGGTCACACCAATTTGTTCGTTAAGTATAGTTAGACCTACACCAATTTTTTCGTTTCGTAATGGAGTATGGCCACTAAACGTTTGGGTTTTTGGAGCACCTTCGATACCTACCCATTGGTTACGGTACAATCCAGTTAATGCAGCATGTTCTCGAGATCCAGCATAAGCAGGATTAATAAACATTTCATTATACATGTACTGTGTGAACTGTGGTTCAAATTGAGCTTGTGCTTGAAAGCAAATCACAATTAATGAGACAGCCAAGAATATTTTCTTGTCGGCAAATAGTTTTAACCTGTTCATGGTTTTGTATAAGATTATTGTATTCATTTTTTTGTTTGTGTAATTAAAAGCAATCTAGCGACGAATCACTACGAAGCCATTGATTGGTTTTTGTTCGTTGTTTAAATCTAAGATGAAATAATATGTTCCGTTTGGTAATTCTTCGCCAAACAAAGCACCGCCAACATTAGAACTCCCGTTCCATTTATTATCATAGTCATGTTGTTTGTAAATTAAATTACCCCATCTATTATAAATAAATATTGAATTTCCAGGATAATTATTTATTCCATCGATAACAAAATAATCGTTCGTGCCATCGCCATTAGGTGAAAATCCATTAGGAATATCAAGCGTATCACATCCTAATGTTACTGTTACGGCTGCTGTAGCTTTACATCCATATTGATCTTTTACAGTAACAATATATTCCGTTGTTTTCTCGGGACTAGCAGTTGGGTTTGAAATATTTGAAAAATTTAATCCTAATGCTGGCGACCATTGATAATCGATACCACCACCAGCAACAAGTTGAATTTTTTCGCCTTTGCAAATAATTACGTTGTTATTTATGGATACCGTATTCATCGTTCTAACGATTACTTCAATTGAGTTGGAAGTATATTTTCCGCACGATGTTGTAGCTGTTAAAGTATAAGTACCCGCAACTGGAGTTACAAATGAATTGGACGTTGCTCCATTTAAAGGTACTCCGTTATAATTCCATTGCAATGTTACACCGGGCATTGAATCTGCAATTAGTATGACTTTATCACCCATACAAATTGTAGCATCACCATTTGATTCAATCGCAAGAACTGAGGTATCAGCTATCGCAGCTGATTTCGCATCATTACAGCCATTACCATCAGTAACCGTAACTGTGTAATTTCCTGGTATTTCGTTTAAACGATTCTGAGCAGTTTGTCCATCATTCCAAACGAAAGAATATGGAGGTGTACCACCATTCACTTGAATATAAATATCTCCTTTTATATTGGAGATGCAATTAGCAGCTTTTGCATTCGCAGTAATTGCTAATTGATTTCCTGGTTCTTGAATCGTTGTTGAATATTGTAAAGAACACCCATGTGCATCAGTCACAGTTACCGAAAAAGTGCCAGGACTAACTGCATTCAATAGCGAAGTTGTATTGCCATTACTCCATAAGTATGAATAAGAAGGTGTTCCTCCAGTAACATTTAATTCAATGCTACCATTGCCGTTTCCTTTGCAATTAACATTGTTCACAGTTGCACTAATAATTAAGTTGGTACCTGGTTGAATTATTGTAGTTGAAGCAGATGCAGTACATCCATTTTGATCAGTAATAATAACTGAATAATTTCCTGATGATAAGTTTGTTAAATTTTGAAGAGTATCACCATTATTCCATTGATAAGAATAATTTCCCATCCCTCCAGAAACAATTAAATCAATTTTTCCATTCGATGCATTATAACAATTTACTTGGTACGAAATGGCATTCGCACTAATAGGTGCAACTGGTTGTGATACACTAACTGGCATTGTTTTAATGCAGTTATTTACATCGGTAACAGTTAAAGTGTAAATCCCTGCTGCAAGATTTTGTATTGAAGTATTCGTTGATCCATCACTCCATAAATACGAGTAAGGACTAGTTCCACCATTCACTAATGCTGTGATAAATCCTGTTGAATTTCCAAAACATTTTACATCAGTTACGAAATAAGTAATATCTAAAATTGCAGATGGTTGTTGTACAGTTTGTGTAGTAACATATGTGCAATTGTTCGCATCTGTAATGGTAACTGTGTATAAACCAGAAATTAAGTTTTGTGGGTTTGATGTAGTATTTCCATTACTCCAAATATAAGTATATGGAGCTGTTCCTCCAGTAGTAATAAGTGAAATTGCACCATTGTTATTTCCGTTACAAGTAACACTAGTTGTTGTGGTTGTAGCAGAGAGTTGTGAAGTTGGTTGCGTAATGGTATATGAAGTAGTGAAAGTGCATCCATTCGCATCTGTTACAAGTACATCATATGTTCCTGAAGAAAGTGAAGTTAAGGACGATGTTGTTTCTCCATTTGTCCAACTGTAATTATAAGGTGCAGTACCACCAGTAGTCGTTGTACTAATACTTCCACTATTATTTGAATTACAACTTAAATTTGTAACATTCCCAATTACTGAAAGGGCTGCTTGTGGTTGTGATACTTTAAAAGTTTGTAAAGCACTACATCCATTCGCATCAGTAACAGTTACTGTATAGTCACCTGCAGTTAAATTATTTAAATCTTCTGTTATTGATGAGTTACTCCATGAATAATTGTATGGAATTGTTCCTCCCGAAATAGTGATATCAATACCCGCATTTGAATTTGCAAAACAATTAACATTCGTTATTGTATCATTAATATTCAATGCAAAAGATGGTTGTGTAATATCAGCATTTCCTGAAATAATACATTGGTGCACATCTGTAATTGTATATTGATAATTTCCAATTGATAGACCACTAGCCGTTGCAGTTACATTACCATTACTCCATTGATAAGTATAAGGCGATGTTCCTCCGTTTGATTGTAATGCAATACTTCCAGAACCGTTTCCATTGCAATCAACATTTGTAATTTGTGTTTGTGTATTTAATATTGCAAGAGGTTGATCGAGTGTTAACGTTTGGGAGAATATACATCCATTTGCATCCGTAATTTCGATTGTATAATTACCTGCAGCAATTAAATTTAAATCAGCTTGTGATGTTTGATTGTTCCATAAAATTGAATAGGTAGGTGTTCCACCAGAAATGGTAGTTGCAATATTCCCTGTTAGTTCTCCGTAACATGCAGGATTTGTAGTTTGAAAAACTGCGTTAATAGCTTGCGTTGGTTCAACAACATTAACTGTTTGAATTAAGATACAATTTTTAGCATCTGTAATTGTTACTGTATATGTTCCTGCAAGAACTCCAATCAAATCTTCTTGAGAAGTTCCGTTGTCCCATAAATAAATATATGGATAAGTTCCACCTTGCACAGTAATATCAATAGCTCCAGTTGCATTTCCATTACAAAGAACAGGATTAACAGATTGTGTTGAAGATATTGCCGCTGCAGGTTCATTTATTGATCCGCTTAAAGAAGTAGTACAACCATTTGCATCTGTAATTACAACTGTGTAAACTCCAGTTGTTATATCAATAAGATCTTGTGAATAAGAATTGTTGCTCCACGAATACGTATAAGGTGTTGTTCCTCCTTGAACATCTAAATCAATCGCACCTGTATTTGCACCATGACATGATACTTCTGTAATTATTGATGACGTAGTTAACGTTGCCGCATTATAAGTAATCGTGAATGATTTTGACGTATAGCATCCATTCGCATCAGTAACAGTTACAGTATAATTTCCAGTTGATAATCCTGATAAATCTTCTGATGTATTACCATCATTCCAAACAAATGTATAAGGACTTGTACCACCACTAATTGTTAAATCGATGGAAGCATTATCAACATCATGACAATTTAAGTTTTGAATTGTAGAGGCGATAGTTAATGCTCCAATTGGCTGCAAAACGATTGTTGATCCTGAAGTGGTACAACCATTCGCATCGGTAATATTTACTGAATAATTTCCTGCTGCAATTGCTGTGAGATCTTCTGTACTTGAATTGTTATTCCAAGTAAATATATAGGGTGCAGTTCCTCCACTTACAGTTAAATCAATAGCTCCAGTATTATTTTCAAAACATGACAATGGTGTAGTAGTAAAGGAGGTACTCAATGTTGCTGATGGTTGCGTTACAAATAAAGTGTATGCAATTGCGCAAGCATTGTTATCAGAAATAGTTACTGTATAAGTTCCAGCTGTAAGATTATTTAAATCTTCGGTATTTATACCATTGCTCCATGCATAAAAGTATGGGGGTGTTCCCGCTGTTGCAGTAAGATCAATTCCTCCATTGCTATCATTATAACAAGAAGCATTCGTAATAATACTGCTAGCATTTAATGCTCCTGGAGGTTGTGAAATTGTTTCAGAAGTTATTGACGAACATCCATTGTTATCCGTTACAGTAACTGTATAAGTTCCCGCAGTAAGATTTGTCACATCTTGTTGTGGTGATCCTATATTCCATAAATAAATATATGGAGTTGTTCCACCACTTACAGTTAAATCTATACTTCCAGCAGGTAGTCCATTGCATGTAACATTTTGATGTGTTGTTGAAAGTGCTAAAGCTAATGATGGTTGATTTAAAGTAACAATTTGATTTGCAGTACAACTATTATTATCAGTAACTGTTACTGAATAAGTGCCGGCAGTGATTGACGAAAGTGATGAATTTGTTGTTGAATTATTCCAGCTATAAACATATGGTGAAGTTCCTCCAGATATAGAAGTAGTTATTGTACCATCAGCACCATTATAACAATTAATATCAGTTCCAATAGCTGAAAGATTTAATGCAGCAATAGGTTGTGAAATTATAATATCTGTTGATGAAGTACAGTTATTTGCATCAGTTACGGTTACAGTGTAACTTCCAGATGGAATTGAATTTAAATTTTGTGTTGTTGCACCATTGCTCCAAGAATATGAATATGGAGTTGTTCCACCACTAACTGTTAAACTCGCATTTCCTGTTGATTGTCCGAAACATTTTACGTTTGTACCAACAATTGAACTTTGTAATACTCCAGCAGGTTGTGTAATAGTATAATTTTCATTAATCGTGCAACCATTGTTATCCGTAACTGTTACCGAATAATTTCCGGCAACTAAATTCGAATTTATTGACGTACCTACACCGTTGCTCCATAAGTAGGTATATGGTATTGTTCCTCCAGAAATAGTTATTGAAGCACTTCCTGTATTATTTCCAAAACAATTTACATTTACCGATGAATTTATTGAAGTTAATGCTTGGGTAGGTTGTAATAAAGTTATTGATGCAGTTGTTGTGCAATTATTATCATCAGTTACAGTAACAGTATATGTTCCTGATGATATATTATTTAAGATTGTTGTGTTTGCTCCGTTGCTCCAGTTGTAATGATAATTACCTGTTCCTCCAGAAACTAATGCAGAAGCTGTTCCTGTAGCATTTCCAAAACAACGAATATCATTTTTTGTAATAATCACTGTTAATGCTGCATCAGGTTGTAGAATAGTTGTGGATGATGTTGTTGTACATCCACGGCTATCAGTTACCGTTACTGAATATGTTCCTGCATAAAGTGTATTTATATTTTGACTTGTTGCTCCATTATTCCAATTGAAAGTATAAGCACTTGTTCCACCTGTAACAGTCAAATTAACTGCACCAGTATTGTTTCCATAACACAAAACATTTGTAATGACTTTCGTTGCAGAAAGTGCAGCCGTTGGTTGTGTTACCGTTGCTTGCTTAGTGATTGAGCAATTATTCATATCGGTAATTGTAACCGAATATGTTCCAGCAATAATATTTGAAATATTTTGTGTAATAGTTCCATTACTCCAATTATAATTGTATGGAGTTGTTCCACCATTAACTGTTAAATTTACTGCGCCTGTCGAACTGCCATAACAATTTACATAGGATGAAACTGCATTTCCACTTAATGCTGCTGTAGGTTGATTAATGGTAATCGATGTTATGGTTGAGCATAAATTTGCATCAGTAATAGTAACAGAATAAGTTCCTGCAACAATGTTGTTTAATGATGAAGACGTAGCTCCGTTATTCCATAAATATGAATATGGAGTTGTGCCACCTGTTACAGTACTGCTTATGTTTCCTGTAGAATTGCCATAACAAAGTACATCTGTCTTACTTGTGCTTAGTGCTAATGCAGCTAAAGGTTGCGCTATAATTGTTGTAGCTGTAGCAATACAATTATGACTATCAGTTACTGTTAAAGTATATGTTCCTGAAGTATTATTACTAAGTGATGAAGTTGTTGCTCCATTACTCCAAGTATATGTATAAGGACTTGTTCCTCCTGTTACATTCGAGGTAGCACTTCCTGTTGAATTGCCAAAACATTTTACATCTGTTTTTGATAAGCTCAATGCAAGAGCAGCTGTTGGCTGAGTAATTTGTGCGGACACAATTGACTTACATAAATTCGCATCAGTAATTGTTAAAGTATATGTTCCTGCAATAGTATTTATTAAACTTTGTGTTGATGCTCCATTACTCCAAGCGTAAGTATAAGGTGTTGTTCCACCAGAAATAGTTGTACTAATTCCTCCACTGTTAGCACCAAAGCAAGCAGCTGCGGTAGCTGTAGCAGATGTACTAAGTGTAAATAAATTTGTAATCGTATAGTTTCCAGTTTTTGTGCAATTATTTGCATCCGTTACTGTAACTGTATATGATCCTTGGCATAAATTATTTAAATCCTGACTTGATTGCGCATTACTCCATAAATAAGTGTAAGGTGCACTACCTCCACTAACGGATAAATCAATAGAACCATTACAAATTCCTGAACAAGTAGCATTCACACTATTTGTTGATAAGGTCATGCCTGATGGTTGAGTGATATTTACAGTTTGTTGAGCTGTACAACCTCCACCATCAGTTACCGTTACAGTGTAAGTGCCTGCCGCAACATTTGAAATTGATGCTGTTGTTGAAGCTGGTGTTGTGTTCCAATTGTAAGAATAACTTCCAGCATATACTGGAATGGCACTTGCTGTTCCCGTCGCCGAACTATTGCAAGTTACGTTTGTACTTGATGCTGTGAAATAGGGACTCGGAACATAAATATTATAAGAATAAGTTTGAATTCCATTATTCGGGCAAGCGTTATCACGCACATTAATTGTGAATGTGTTCGGACTTAAACCGATATCAGCAAATGTTGGTGTCCAGCAAAAAGTTAATGTTGGACGATTTCCAGAACTAATAGTATATGTTGCATTTGGAATTCCACTGTTTGTTGTAACGCTTACTATTTGTGATGCATCAAGATCTGCCGTATTTATAGTAAAGCATACTTGTTGATTTGGACAAACAGTAATATTGAAATTGGAGGTTCCGTTTATGCCACTTGCTGTTGGTAAATTATTGCTGCATGCAGTTGTATAAATTTGCATATCACGAATTGCAGTTCCAATTAATTGATTGTTTCGGTATTCTTTAACTAAAATGGCCATTACTCCAATTTGAACTGCGCTAGGAGTAAAGTTTAGATCACCAGTTATTGCATTCATCGTAAAAGGAGTGCTAGAAGCGATTGGTGTTGTTACAGACGCAGGTGCAATAAAACTTACGTTTGTTGTATTGCTAATTTTTGGAGCAATTAATTGGTATGCTAATGAATCGCCATCTGGATCAATTACTCCATGATTGTAATTGAAATTTTGTCCCATGCATACAAAAGCAATAGGAATATTTGAAAACGTTGGTGAACTATTGCAAGGAGCTAAAATGTTATTTAAAGTCGCTTCAACATATAATACAGAAGATGATGCGCAAGGATTTGAAATCGTAGTTATTGCACAATTTCGACAACAAATACTATAACTAAAAACCCAATCAGCTCTAGCAGATGGTAATGT